>NZ_PPFB01000001.1:4430000-4620000 GCF_002899455.1 Streptomyces sp. DH-12
GCGGTGTTGTGCACCAGCTCCCACAGCGTCAGCGCCGAACCGTCCGCCAGCAGCCAGGTGTGCCGGTACGTCTCCCGGTGCAGACCCGCGCTGTGGTGCGCCGAATGCAGGGAACTGTCGTGCGCCAGCGCACGGTCCAGTCGGCGGATCGTCTCGTCCGGCAGCTCGAAGGAGTTCAGGGTGCGGCCCAGGAGGCGCGCGAGATGCTCCTCCGGTGAGTCGGACGAGTCAGGTGGTTCGCACGCTGCCGTCTCGTACGGAACGCTCAAGGTTTCTCCCGGCGTTGCTGCATGTCACCTTGTGGGTGCATACCGTAGCCCCTCGGTCGGACGTCGTGTCAGGGAACCGAGAAAACGTCTGCCCGAACGACGAGCGAAACGCGCGAGAAGTTCCCGAAGAAGCCTGCCCTGGCGTGAATTGTTCCTGGTCAAACGGTACTTCTGGGGTGCGTGGGAGAGGGCGCGCGACCCGTTGTGCGCCGGTCCGCGCGCGCCGGGGGGCCCGCCCCCCTCCCCTCCCCGCCTCCCCCTCATCCTCCGCCGTACAACTCCCCGTACGACGGCCACGCCCCGCCCGGACCGTCCACCGGACCGGCGGCGCGTACCGCGCGGACGATCGCCCGGGTCACCAGGTCCGCGCCCGCCGCGAGAACCTCGTTCAGCGCGAGCGGATCCTTCACGTCCAGCGGGTGCGTGCCGGTGGCCAGGGCGAAGACGGTGTCGCCGTCGTTCAGCAGATGCACCGGGCGGACGGCGCGCGCGATGCCGTCGTGCGCGGTGCCGGCCACCTTCTGCGCCTGCGCGCGGGTCAGCTCGGCGTCGGTGGCGACCACCGCCAGCGTCGTGTTCATCGGCGGCGGGGCGTTGCGCTCGGCCGCATCCGCCAGCCGTCGCCGCGCGGCCCGGTGCACCTCCGGGTCCGGCAGACGCGGCCGCCCTCCGAAGTACTCCCCGTACAGCACCCCCGTCTCCAAGTCCACCGCCGACCCCACCGCGTTGGCCACCACCAGCGCGGCCACCGTCACCCCCGACGACAGAACCGTGCTCGCCGTGCCGACCCCGCCCTTGAGCTGGCCCACCACGGCGCCCGTCCCGGCGCCCACACAGCCCTGCGGCACCGGCGCCCCGAGATCGCCGGCCGCTGCGGCCTCGACCGCCTCGCGGCCCAGGGCGGCGTCCGGCCGCGCCCGGAAATCCCCGCCGCGGCCCAGGTCGAAGACGCAGGCGGCCGGCACCACCGGCACCACGTGCGTGGGCTCAGGACCGACCCGCACCCCGCGCCCCCGCTCCTCCAGCCAGGCCATCACCCCGGACGCCGCGTCCAGGCCGTAGGCGCTGCCGCCGGTCAGCGCGACCGCCTCCACCCGCTGCACCAGGTTGCGCGGGTCGAGCGCGTCCGTCTCCTTCGTGCCGGGACCACCGCCGCGCACGTCCACCGCGGCGACCGCACCGCCCTCCGGGGCGAGCACCACAGTGGCGCCGGTGAGCCATCCGTCGCCGGTCCGTGTCGCGTGCCCCACGCGCACGCCGGGCACATCCGTCAGAGCGTCAGCCTTCATGAGGCAGTCATGCCCCCGTGGCCCCGGCCGTACCCTGGAGGCATGAGTACCGCCCCCGAGCCCCGGCCGCGCGAGCCGAAGCCCGCGCTGGTCTTCGACGACCCGCTGGACCAGCAGTCCTCCGACGACACGGACCGCGGATGGGGCGAGCGTCCGTCCGGCGACAGCGTCGGCGATCTGAAGCGCTTCCTCGACGAGAAGCCGCCCCACCACATCTGACCGGGCAGCGGTCCCGCCCGGCCGGGATCGCCCTGCGGGGCAGGGCGAAGCCGAACCGTGCGCCCCCGGGGCGTCCTACCGGCCGTCGCCGGTCCGCTCGCCCCCGCCGTCGGCCCGCAGGCTCTTGCCCTCGCCCTGCGCACGCTGGGCCACCAGGGCGTCGCGGATGTCCTTGAGGACCTCCAGCTCGGTGACCTCGACGACCTCGCGGGCGCCTTCCTTCGCCTTCCGGCGGGCCTCCACACGGGCCAGGTACTTCGCCATGGGCAGCACCATCAGGAAGTAGACGACGGCCGCGGTGATCAGGAACTGCAGCGTCGCGCCGAGGACCGAGCCCCACAGGATCCGCACCCCGGTCGCCGCGTCCCCGGTGCCCTCGCAGGGGCCCTTCAGGCAGGACGCGTAACTGTCGAGGTTCTGGGTGCCGAACGCACCCACCAGCGGGTTGATGATCCCTTTCACGACCGAGTTGACGATGTTGGTGAAGGCCGCACCGATGACGACCGCCACCGCCAGATCGACCACGTTCCCGCGCATCAGGAAGGCCTTGAAGCCCTGCCAGAGGCTGGTCTTCTCCTGGTCGCTCACAACGGGGCCTCTTTTCTTGCGCGTAGGGTGCGGAGGAAAGCGCTCCGCAACTTACGTCACGACCGAGGCGAGTTGTCCAATCGTGCCGAAGGGCGGGACGGTACCGCCGGCCGGGGACGGCGTCCGTCGCCGCGCGCGTCACCACAGCGTCACCGCCAGCCGTGCCGTGGCGCTCGCGCCGGCCAGCTCGGCCGCCGTGCCGCGCGGCACCGACAGGACGACCAGCGCGCCCCCGTCGCCGTCCGACGGCTCCGGCACCTCCGTGACCCGTGCCCCGCGCGCGACCACCCGCGCCTCACCGCCCGACGCCGTCTCCTCGGCGGCGATCACGTCCACCCGGTCGCCGGGCCGCAGCAGCCGGACGGTGGCTGCGTCGGCGATCCGCACCGGCGCGGTGACCGTCGCACCCGCGCGCCGCTGCCGTACGGGACGGTCGTCGCCGCCGGACGGCACCGGTGTCCCCGTGGCCCTGGCCGGCTCGGGGTGCCCACGCGACCGGTCGGTGTCCCTCGGGCCCGCCGCCACGAGCGCCGCCGCGGTCACCGCGAGCCCGACCGCCACGGCACGTCTGCGGTGCCGCGCCAGCCGGCCCGCGAGCGGCAGTGCACCGCGCACCCGCACCGGGGCGAAGTGCGGCACCTCGCACGGCGACGGCACATCGGCACCGTGCGGACGCGGAACGGCGGGGGAGGGGAAGGGGAACGGAGGACGACGGGACGCGGACGAAGTCGACGACATGGACGACAGCGACGACGCGGGCGACACCGACGACGCGGACGACAGCGACACAGGACCACCACCTGGGACGAGGGACCGAACCGGCTTGCGCACCCCACGATGAAGCCCCCGGCGGAATCCCGCCGGGGGCTGTGGACGCGTCCCCGCCTGTGGAAAACCCCGCCACCCGAACGGGCACCTCCGCCCACCGGCCTCCTGCGCCCGTCGGCGTCCTCCGCCCGTCGGCGTCCTGCGCCCGTCGGCGTCCTGCGTCCGCCCGTTCACACCGCGACGGTGACCCACCCCGCCAAAACGGCGGCCCACCCCGCCAAAACGGCGGCCCCTACGGCGGCCCACCCCCTACGGCAGCTCGACCCCCGGATCCATCCCACCCAGCGCCGACGCGCACAGGCAGTTCCGTTCCTCCGTCGCCGGCAGTGCCGCCACCGTGTCGAACAGCACTCCCCGCAGCCGGTCCACGTTGGCCGCGAACACCCGCAGCACCTCGTCGTGGGAGACGCCCTCGCCCGTCTCGGCGCCGGCGTCGAGGTCGGTGACCAGAGTCAGCGAGGTGTAGCAGAGCTCCAGCTCACGGGCGAGCGCCGCCTCGGGGTGTCCGGTCATGCCCACCACCGACCAGCCCTGCGCCTGGTGCCACAGCGACTCGGCGCGGGTGGAGAAGCGAGGGCCCTCGACGACGACCAGGGTGCCGCCGTCGACCGCCTCCCAGTCCCGGCCGCGGGCCGCCTTCAGCGCGGACGCCCGTCCGGTGGGGCAGTAGGGGTCGGCCAGGGACACGTGGACGACGTTCGGCACGCTGCCGTCGGGCAGCGGCAGCCCGTCGAAGTAGGTGGTGGCGCGGGACTTGGTGCGGTCCACGAACTGGTCCGGCACCAGGAGCGTGCCCGGGCCGTACTCGGGGCGCAGGCCGCCCACCGCGCACGGGCCGAGGACCTGGCGCACGCCGACCGACCGCAGCGCCCACAGGTTGGCGCGGTAGTTGATGCGGTGCGGGGGCAGGTGGTGGCCGCGTCCGTGCCGGGGGAGGAAGGCGACCCGCCGGCCGGCCACCTCGCCGAGGAAGAGGGAGTCGCTGGGCGCCCCGTAGGGGGTGTCGACCTGGACCTCGGTCACGTCGTCGAGGAAGGAGTAGAAGCCGGATCCGCCGATCACGCCGATCTCGGCGTTCGCCATGTTCGCCATGGCCCGACCCTAACGGCACCGGAAACACCCAGGGCCCGGTCGGCCGCCTCCCCGGACGCCGCGAGCCCTGCCATCCGCCCCGGAAACGCCGCGAGCCCTGTCACCCGCCCCCCCGGAAACGCCGAGGACCCCGGCGTCGTGCGACGACAGGGTCCTGCGCGGTGTGCGGGAGGCGGTTACGCCGCCGTGGTGCTCGCCGAGCTGCCGGAGGATCCGGACGAGGACGAGCCGGAACCGGAGTCCGACGACGAGGAACCCGACGACGAGGATCCGGAGGACTTCGACGACGCCGGAGAGGAGCTCGACGAGGAGCCGCGGCTGTCGTTGCGGTAGAAACCGGAACCCTTGAAGACGATGCCGACCGCAGAGAAGACCTTCTTCAGGCGGCCCTGGCAGTCGGGGCACTCGGTCAGGGCGTCGTCGGTGAACTTCTGCACCGCCTCGAGGCCCTCGCCGCACTCGGTGCACTGGTACTGGTAGGTCGGCACTGTCTTCCTCCTGGCACTCTCACTCAATGAGTGCTAACGACGGTCCATACTGACGCATTCCGAGGGCCTAGTCCACCGCGACGGACTCGCGGTGACCCATGCCACGTGCGACGGTACGCCCGCGCGGATCGCCCGCGAGCCGCGAGCGCAGGGCCAGCAGGGTCGCCAGGGCCAGCAGCGTGCCGCCCATCGGCACCAGGAATCCGGCGCCGTCCCACAGCCGGTCCTCGAACTGTCCGGCGACGGTGACGGCGGTGGCCTGGCCGAGCGCGACGGCGCCGGTCAGCCAGGTGAACGCCTCGGTGCGGGCGCCGGCCGGGACCAGGCTCTCGACGAGCGTGTAGCCGGTGATCAGCGCCGGTGCGATGCACATGCCGACCAGCAGGCCGAGCGCGCCCAGCAGCAGCGCCGAATCCGCCGTCCACAGGGCGGACGCGGCGAGCGCGAGGGCGGCGTAGGCGACGATCAGGCGGCGCTGCGGGGCGGCCTTCCAGGCGATCGCGCCGCAGGCGAGGCCCGCGAGCATGTTGCCGGCGGCGAAGACGCCGTAGAGGACGCCGTTGAGGCCGGGTTCGCCGATGGACTCGGTGAACGCGGCCAGGGAGACCTGCATGCCGCCGAAGACGGAGCCGATGCCGAGGAAGGTCACGATCAGCACCCGCACGCCGGGCACGCGCAGCGCGGAGGCGTTCCGTACGCGCGCGTGGCCGTCGCCGGCCGCGGCGACCGGCGGCTGGGTGCCCTTCTGCGCGGCGAACAGCAGACCGCCGACCAGGGTGAGCGCGGCCTCGGCGATCAGGCCGGCGGACGGGTCGACCGTCGTGCACAGGGCGGTGGCGAGCAGCGGGCCGACGACGAAGGTGAACTCGTCGGTGACGGACTCGAAGGCCGTGGCGGTCGCCATCAGCGGGGAGTCCTTGAGGCGGACGCCCCAGCGGGCGCGCACCATCGGCCCGACCTGCGGCACCGAGGCGCCGGTGGGGACGGCGGCGGCGAACAGCGCCCACAGGGGTGCGCCGTTCAGCGCGAGCGCGGTGAGGGCGAGTCCGGCCGCCGCGTGCACCAGCACGCCGGGCACCAGCACGGCGCGCTGGCCGTGGCGGTCGGCGAGCCGTCCCGTGCAGGGGGCGAACAGCGCCATGGAGACGCCGGTGACGGCCGCGACGGCGCCGGCCGCGCCGTACGAGCCGGTGGTGTGCTGGACGAGCAGCACGATGGAGAGGGTGAGCATCGCGAACGGCTGACGCGCCGCG
Source organism: Streptomyces sp. DH-12 (assembly GCF_002899455.1). GTDB lineage: Bacteria > Actinomycetota > Actinomycetes > Streptomycetales > Streptomycetaceae > Streptomyces. Next base: position 4,436,027 of record NZ_PPFB01000001.1, read on the forward strand.
AAGCCGGGGAGCAGGAACGTCCACGCGCCGCGGGTGCGCAGCAGGCGGCCGTATCCCGGTCGGGAGGTGGCCGCCGAGTCCTTCGACGTGGTGACCGTGGATGCCACGGCCCGTGCCTTTCCGCCACCTGGTAGCGCCCCGCGCGAGGCCGCGCGGCACGCCGAGAGCTGTCCTCTTGCGCTGACTGCGGTAGATACCGGCGCCACAGCTCAGGGCGCCCGGCCGCCATACGGTCGCGCCAGCTCTGCGTCAGGCAGAGTTGGTTCGATCTGGGGTCGTTTGCATGATACAGGGGCGGGAGCGCGTACGCCTGCGGAAGTGAGCACTCTCTCAGCGTCCGGCCTGTGATCCCTCGGTGCTGCGGCCGGTGCCCAGCCAGCCGGCGAGCTTGCCGCCCCGGGCGACCGCGCGCAGCCGGCGCTCCGCCGTGTCCCGCACGGGATCGGTGGCGACGACGAGGAGTTCGTCGCCGCGCCGCAGCATCGTCTCCGGCGACGGTACGAAGGACGTCCCGTCCCGCACGACGAGGGTGACGGCGGACCCGGTGGGCAGCCGCAGTTCGCCGACCTCGACGCCGTGCATGCGCGATCCCGCCGGGACGGTGACCGACAGCAGGTGGCCGCGCAGCCGCTCCAGGGGCGCCGACTCGACGCCCAGGTCGGCCGCGCCGGAGTCGCCGAGCCGCAGCAGCCGGGCGAGACCGGGCAGGGTCGGGCCCTGCACGAGGGTGTAGACGACGACCAGCAGGAAGACGATGTTGAAGATCCGCTCGCTGCCCCGGACGCCCTGCACCATCGGGATGGTCGCCAGGATGATGGGCACGGCGCCGCGCAGCCCTGCCCAGGACATCAGGGTCTGCTCCTGCCACGGCACCCGGAACGGCGTCAGGCACACGACGACGCTGAGCGGGCGGGCCACCATGGTCAGCACCAGCCCGACGACCAGCGCGGGCACGATGTCGTCGGTGAGTTCGTGCGGGGTGACCAGCAGGCCGAGCAGCACGAACATGCCGATCTGGGCGAGCCAGCCGAGCCCTTCGGCGAAGCCGCGGGTGGCGGGCCAGTGCGGCAGCTTGGCGTTGCCGAGCAGCATCGAGGCGAGGTAGACGGCGAGGAACCCGCTGCCGTGGGCGAGGGCGCCGGCCGCGTAGGCGGTGACCGCGATGGCCATGACGGCGATCGGGTAGAGGCCGGAGGCGGGCAGCGCGACGTGCCGCAGGCCCCAGGCGCCGAGCCAGCCGGCCGCGAGGCCGATGGCGGCGCCGATGGCCAGCTCCAGGAGGATCTCGCCGACCAGCACGTACCAGTGCTCGACCGGGCCGGCCGTGGAGAAGGCCACCACCAGGATGACGACGGGGGCGTCGTTGAAGCCGGACTCGGCCTCCAGGGTGCCCCGCACCCGCGCGGGCAGCGGCACCTTCCGCAGCACCGAGAAGACGGCCGCCGCGTCCGTCGAGGACACCACCGCGCCGACGATCAGCGCCTGCCGCCAGTCCAGCCCGGTCAGCAGGTGCGCCGCCGTGGCCGTCACGCCGACGCTCACCGCGACGCCGGCCAGCGCCAGCGCGGACGCGGCGGGCAGGACGGGCCTGATCTCGGTCCACTTCGTGCCCAGTCCGCCCTCGGCGAGGATCACGACCAGGGCCGCGTAGCCGATGACCTGGGTCAGCTCGGCGTTGTCGAACTGGATGTCGCCGATGCCGTCCTGGCCGATGGCGATGCCGATGCCCAGGTACACGAGCAGGCTGGGCAGCCCGCTGCGCGAGGAGATCCGGACCGCCGCGACCGCGACGAGCAGGACGAGCGAACAGACGAGCAGGAGCTGGTTGAGGTGGTGGACAGTCAGCGGCGTTCCTTCCCGGTCCGGGCGCACCCGTGAGGGAGCGCGTGTCCGTCGCGGGCGACGCACCCGTTTCCGGGCCGACCGCTTCCGGGCGGACCGCTTCGGTGCCACGGCGCATCGATGTCACGGCGAACTACTTCGTTACCTTACCTAACTCTTGACGCGTTCTTGACGCGGAGAACGGCAAGATCGAACGCCCGTCCGGGCTGGTTCCCCACTCCGCGTCAAGGGGCGCGGGGCCCTGCGCCTATCGTTGCTCCAGCGCTCAGTTAAAAGCACAGCCTCGACCTGCCGCTCGCGTTAGGACAGCAAGGACAGCGATGCCCACCGACACCACCGCCTCCACGGGTCAGCAGGCCGGCACGTCCGGCAGGAAGAAGGGGCGTAAAGCCCGTCTGGTCGTGCTCGTCCTGGTGCTGGCCCTCATCGGAGGCGTCGCCTACGGGGCGTACTGGTCCGTCAGCACCGTGCGCGCCTCCTTCCCGCAGACCACGGGGACGATCACCCTCAAGGGACTGTCCGGTCCCGTCGACGTCAAACGCGACGGCAACGGCATCCCGCAGATCTACGCCTCCTCCGACGAGGACCTGTTCATGGCGCAGGGCTACGTCCAGGCGCAGGACCGGTTCTACGAGATGGACGTGCGCCGGCACATGACGTCGGGCCGGCTGTCGGAGATGTTCGGCGCGGGCCAGGTCGACAACGACGCGTTCCTGCGCACCCTCGGCTGGGACCGGATCGCGAAGCAGGAGTACGAGGAGGAGCTCGCCCCCGCCACCAAGAAGTACCTCCAGGCGTACGCCAAGGGCGTCAACGCCTACCTGGAGGGCAAGGAGGCCAAGGAGATCTCCCTGGAGTACGCGGCGCTGGACTTCGAGAACGGCTACGCCCCGGGCGAGTGGACGCCGGTCGACTCCGTGGCCTGGCTGAAGGCGATGGCCTGGGACCTGCGCGGCAACATGCAGGACGAGATCGACCGGGCGCTGCTGACCAGCCGTCTCGGCCCGAAGCAGATCGCCGACCTGTACCCGTCGTACCCCTACAGCCGGAACAAGCCGGTCATCCAGGAGGGCGGCTACGACGAGAACAGCGGCACCTTCGAGGCCGAGGGCGGCTCGGGCGACGGCGACGGGTCCGGTGCCGGGGACGGCACGGGTACGGGCGACGGGTTCGGCGCCGGGGACGGCACGGGTACGGGCGACGGCACCGGCGCGGAGATCGGCAACGGCGCGGAGACCGGCGGTCCGGGCTTCGAGAGCCAGCTCACCGGACTGCAGCGGGTGCTGGAGGACCTGCCCGTCGCCGTCGGCGTCAACGGCGACGGCATCGGCTCCAACTCCTGGGTCGTCTCCGGCGAGCACACCGTCTCCGGCAAGCCGCTGCTCGCCAACGACCCGCACCTGTCGGCCTCGCTGCCGTCCGTCTGGTACCAGATGGGCCTGCACTGCCGCAGCGTCTCCGACAAGTGCCGCTACGACGTCACCGGTTACACCTTCGCGGGCATGCCCGGCGTGATAATCGGCCACAACCAGGACATCGCCTGGGGCCTGACCAACTCCGGCGTCGACGTCACCGACCTGTACCTGGAGAAGATCACCGGCGACGGCTACCAGTACGGCGACAAGGTGGTGCCGTTCGAGACGCGCGAGGAGACCATCAAGGTCGCCGGCGGCGCCTCGCGGAAGATCGTCGTCCGTGAGACCGGGAACGGCCCGCTGCTGTCGGACCGTTCCGACGAGCTGGTGAAGACCGGCAAGAAGGCCACCGTCGACCGCGCGGCCCCCGACCGGGGCGACGGCTACGCCGTGTCGCTGCGCTGGACCGCCCTGGACCCCGGCCGCACCATGGACGCCGTCTTCGCGATCAACCGCGCCAAGGACTGGGACGACTTCCGCGAGGCCGCCGAGCTGTTCGAGGTGCCCTCGCAGAACCTCGTCTACGCGGACACCGAGGGCCACATCGGCTACACCCTGCCCGGGAGGATCCCGGTCCGGGCGGAGGACCACGACGGTTCGGTGCCCGCCCCCGGCTGGGACCCCGACTACGAGTGGACCGGCTGGATCAAGCAGGACGAACTGCCCTACGAGTACGACCCGGAGCGCGGCTACATCGTCACCGCCAACCAGGCCGTCGTCGGTGAGGACTACCCGTACACGCTGACCACGGACTGGGGGTACGGCGCCCGCAGCCAGCGGATCGACGACCTGATCCAGTCGAAGATCAAGGACGGCGGGAAGATCTCCACCGACGACATGCGGCAGATGCAGCTGGACAACTCCAGCGCCATCGCCAAGCTGCTGGTCCCCGAACTGCTCAAGATCGACATCGACGACGAGCACGTGCGCGAGGCGCAGAAGCTGCTGGAGGGCTGGGACTACACCCAGGACGCCGACTCGGCCGCCGCCGCGTACTTCAACTCCGTCTGGCGCAACATCCTCAAGCTCTCCTTCGGCCACAAGCTGCCCAAGGAGCTGCGGGTGAAGGGTCAGTGCCTGTGGGTCGACCCGGTCGACACCACCGGCCCGGCCGACGAGGCGCGCAAGGTCCGCGAATGCGGCCAGCGTGCCGCGGACCAGGCACAGCCGGACGGCGGCGACCGCTGGTTCGAGGTGGTCCGCCGGCTGATGGCCGACGAGGACAGCGAGTGGTGGACCACGCCGAAGCGCGGCACCCGGCCCGCCGCGGAGAACCGCGACCAGCTGTTCGAGCGGGCCATGATCGACGCCCGGTGGGAGCTGACCGCCAAGCTCGGCAAGGACATCGACACCTGGAGCTGGGGCCGGCTGCACCGCCTGTTCCTGGACAACCAGACGCTCGGCACCGAGGGCCCCGGCTTCGTGAAGTACGTGCTCAACCGCGGCCCGTGGAAGCTCGGCGGCGGCGAGGCCACCGTCAACGCCACCGGCTGGAACGCCGCCGGCGGCTACGGCGTGGTGTGGGTGCCGTCCATGCGGATGGTGGTCAACCTCGACGACCTCGACAAGTCCCGCTGGATCAACCTCACCGGCGCCTCCGGCCACGCCTACAACGCCCACTACGTCGACCAGACGGACAAGTGGGCCGCGGGCGAACTGCTGGAGTGGGCCTACTCGGAGAAGGCGGTCGAGGACTCCACCACCGACACCCTGGTGCTCGAGCCCTGACCCGCCGCCGCGCACCGCGGACGTGACGACCGGCCCCCACGCGCGCGTGGGGGCCGGTCCGCGTCCTCAGGAGCTTTCCGGCGGGTGCGGCGCGGGACGGCCGAACCGCCGCACCCCGGACGGTGTCACCACCGCGTGCACCGGCCGGTCGTGCGGCTCCTCGGGAACCCGCTCGACGACCTCCCAGTCGTACAGCAGCACCACCAGCGCCGGACGGGCGCCGGCGCGGTCCAGGCGGGCGAGGACACGGTCGTAGGAGCCGCCGCCGCGGCCCAGCCGCATGCCGCGGGCGTCCACCGACAGACCCGGCAGCAGCACGGCGTCCGCCTCCGTCACGGCGTCGGGCCCCAGGCGCTCCCCGGCCGGCTCCAGCAGGGTCATCCGCCCGCCGCCGTGACGCGCCGGCCTCAGGGAGTCCGGTCCCCGGTACACGCCCCACGCCAGGTCGTTGTCCGGCAGCAAGGCGGGCAGCAGGACGCGCACGCCCCGCGCGCGCAGCGCGTCCAGCAGGGCGAGGGTGCCTGGTTCGCTCCCCACGGAGACGTACGCGGCCACCGTGCGCGCCTCGGCCAGCTCGGGCAGCGCGAGCGCCCGGCGGGCCAGGGCGTCGGCGTGCCCGTGAACGTCATCGGCCGTCAACCCGTATCTCACCTGGAGGACATGACGCCGTCGTGTGCGCTTGTCAGGTTCGGGCTGACCCTGGTTCTGTCTCAAGACGATTCCCGTAATGTCTTAATATGCTCATATGAGCAATCCTTGAGCGGAGTTACAGATTCAGGGCAAAGACACCGGCTAGGGTGTCGGCCATGTCTCAGTCACACCCGCGGATCAGCAAGGCTGTCATCCCCGCCGCCGGCCTCGGCACCCGGTTCCTGCCGGCCACGAAGGCCACGCCCAAGGAGATGCTGCCGGTGGTCGACAAGCCGGCGATCCAGTATGTGGTCGAAGAGGCCGTCGCCGCCGGCCTGGACGACGTCCTCATGGTGACGGGCCGCAACAAGCGCCCCCTCGAGGACCACTTCGACCGCAACTACGAACTCGAGTCCGCGCTCGAGAAGAAGGGCGACGGCGAGCGCCTCGCCAAGGTCCAGGAGTCCAGCGACCTCGCCACCATGCACTACGTCCGCCAGGGCGACCCCAAGGGCCTCGGCCACGCCGTGCTGTGCGCCGCCCCGCACGTCGGCGACGAGCCCTTCGCCGTCCTCCTCGGCGACGACCTCATCGACCCGCGCGACCCGCTCCTCCAGCGCATGATCGAGGTCCAGCAGCAGCACGGCGGCAGCGTCGTCGCGCTGATGCAGGTGGCCCCCGAACAGATCCACCTCTACGGCTCCGCCGCCGTCGAGGCCACCGCGGACGACGACGTCGTCCGGCTCAGCGGCCTGGTCGAGAAACCCTCCCGCGAGGAGGCGCCCTCCCACTACGCCGTCATCGGCCGCTACGTCCTCGACCCGGCCGTCTTCGACGTGCTGAGCAAGACCGAGCCCGGCCGCGGCGGCGAGATCCAGCTGACCGACGCCCTCCAGCAGCTCGCCGCGGACGCCACCCTCGGCGGCCCGGTGCACGGCGTCGTCTTCAAGGGCCGCCGCTATGACACCGGCGACCGCGGCGACTACCTGCGTGCCATTGTCCGGCTCGCGTGCGAACGTGAGGACCTGGGAACGGACTTCCGGACCTGGCTCCAGCGATTCGTCACCGAGGAGATGCAGCAACGTTGAGCAGCGCCGCGCCCCGCACCGCAGAACCGGACCGCCTCTGGTCGGTGGACGAGCACCTGGACGACATCCTCGCGACCGTCCGCCCGCTCGAACCCATCGAGCTGAACCTCCTCGACGCACAGGGCTGCGTCCTCGTCGAGGACATCACGGCCCCGGTCTCCCTGCCCCCCTTCGACAACAGTTCGATGGACGGCTACGCGGTGCGGGTCGCCGACGTCGCGGGCGCGAGCGAGCGGTACCCGGCGTCCCTGGAGGTCGTCGGCGACGTCGCGGCCGGCGCGGCCGATCCCGTCCACGTCGGCCCCGGGCAGGCCGCCCGCATCATGACCGGCGCCCCGCTGCCGCCCGGCGCCGAGACCGTGGTCCCCGTGGAGTGGACCGACGGCGGACTCGGACAGGGCCCCGCCGCCGGGATGCGCGCCCGCAGCCTCGCCCCCGACGGCGCCACCGGACAGGTCGGCGTGCACCGCCCCGCGCCCGCCCGCGCGCACGTCCGCGCCCAGGGCGGCGACGTCCGGGCCGGCGACCGCGTCCTGGAGGCCGGCACCGTCCTCGGCCCGTCGCAGATCTCCCTGCTCGCCGCCGTCGGCCGCGGCACGGTCCGGGTGCGCCCCCGCCCGCGCGTGGTGGTCCTCTCCACCGGCAGCGAACTCGTCCAGCCCGACGAGGAACTGCGTCCCGGCCGGATCTACGACTCCAACAGCTTCGCCCTGACCGCCGCCGCCCGGGACGCCGGCGCCATCGCCTACCGCGTGGGCGCCGTCGCCGACGACGCCGAGACCCTCCGCGACACCATCGAGGACCAGCTCGTCCGCGCCGACCTCATGGTCACCTCCGGCGGCGTCAGCGTCGGGGCGTACGACGTCGTCAAGGAGGCGCTCTCGCACGCGGGTGACGAGGACGAGCCCGGCAGCGGCGTGGAGTTCCGCCGTCTCGCCATGCAGCCGGGCAAACCCCAGGGCTTCGGCTCCATCGGCCCCGACCACACCCCGCTGCTCGCCCTGCCCGGCAACCCGGTCTCCGCCTACGTCTCCTTCGAGCTGTTCGTCCGCCCCGCCATCCGCACCCTGATGGGCCTCGAGGACGTCCACCGGCCGCGGGTCCGTGCCGAGCTGACCGCCGAGAAGGCGCTGACCTCGCCGAAGGGCCGCCGCCAGTTCCTGCGCGGCCGGTACGCCGACGGCACGGTCACGCCCGTCGGCGGGGCCGGCTCGCACCTGGTCGCCGCCCTCGCGCGGGCGAACGCGCTCATCGTGGTCCCCGAGGACGTCGAGGACGTGGCGCCGGGCACCGAGGTCGAAGTGGTCCTGCTCGGCTGAGCACGGCCGGTTGGCGGTACCGTGTCGCGCACAGCAGGCCCGTGCCCCGCACCCCGACGGGCCACGACCGGGAGCGCCACACGATCATGACCGTGCCTTCCCGGGGGGACACCCCCGGCACCTTCGACGACCAGTCCCGTCTGACCCACATCGACGAGGCGGGCGCCGCCCGCATGGTCGACGTGTCCGGCAAGGACGTCACCGCGCGCACCGCGCGGGCCACCGGCCGCGTGCTCGTCGCGCCCCGCGTGGTCGAGCTGCTGCGCGGCGAGGGCGTGCCCAAGGGCGACGCGCTCGCCACCGCACGCATCGCGGGCATCATGGGCGCCAAACGCACCCCCGACCTGATCCCGCTGTGTCACCCCCTGGCGCTCTCCGGTGTGAAACTGGACCTGTCGGTCGCGGACGACGCCGTGGAGATCGCGGCGACCGTGCGGACGACGGACCGCACGGGCGTCGAGATGGAGGCCCTCACCGCGGTGTCCGTGGCCGCGCTCACCGTGATCGACATGGTCAAGGCGGTCGACAAGGAGGCGGTCATCACGGACGTGCGGGTGGAGGAGAAGACGGGCGGCAAGTCGGGCGACTGGAGCCGGTCATGACGGCCGCCGCGGCCCCGTACCGGGCTCTGGTGGTCACGGCGTCCAACCGGGCCGCCGCCGGCGTCTACGCGGACACGGGCGGTCCCTTGATCGCCGCGGGCCTGGAGCGGTTCGGCTTCGCCGTCGACGGCCCGCGGGTGGTCCCCGACGGCGACCCCGTGGAGGCCGCCCTGCGCGCGGCCGTCGACGCCGGATACGACGTCGTCGTCACCACCGGCGGCACCGGCGTCTCGCCCACCGACCGCACCCCCGAGGCCACCCGCCGGGTGATCGACCGCGAGATCCCCGGCATCGCGGAGGCCGTCCGCGCGTACGGCCGGGACAAGGTGCCCACCGCCGCCCTCTCCCGGGGCCTCGCGGGAGTCGCGGGCGGCACGCTGATCGTCAACCTCCCCGGCTCCAGCGGCGGGGTGAAGGACGGCCTCGCCGTCCTGGAGCCGCTGCTGAGGCACGCCGTGGACCAGCTGCGCGGCGGGGACCACCCCCGTCCGGACACCGGTGACGGAGGTGCGCGCTGAACCCCCCGTACTGGCCGGTGGAACTGGTGGACGGCGACATCGTCCTCCGCCCGATAAAGCTGCGCGACCAGAAGGCCTGGCGCGAGGTGAACCGCCGCAACCGCGACTGGCTGCGCCCCTGGGAGGCGACCATCCCGCCGCCCACGCCCAGCGGCCCGGTCACCCACCGCCCCACCTACCGGCAGATGGTGCGCCACCTGCGCTCCGAGGCGAACGCGGGCCGCATGCTGCCGTTCGTCATCGAGTACCGGGGCCGCCTCGTCGGGCAGTTGACGGTCGCCGGGATCACCTGGGGCTCGATGTGCTCCGGGCACATCGGCTACTGGGTGGACGAGGCCGTGGCCGGACGGGGCGTGGTGCCGACGTCCGTGGCGATGACCGTCGACCACTGTTTCCGCACCGTCGGACTGCACCGCGTCGAGGTGTGCATTCGCCCCGAGAACGGGCCGAGCCGCCGGGTCGTGGAGAAACTCGGATTCCGCGCGGAAGGGATGCGTCCGCGCTATCTCCACATCGACGGCGCGTGGCGCGACCATCTCGTGTTCGCGCTCACCGCGGAAGAAGTCCCCGACGGCCTGCTCGCCCGCTGGCGCCGTACCCGCGCGCAGGAGCGGTCCCGCGATGAGCTGCCCGGACACGAACGGCGCGACCGGGGAATCCCGCACGGCCCCGGTAATTGAATATACGTTCGAATTGTGGCGCGGGGAGACCGACTGCGAGCCGGCAATTACCGCGTTCCGGCCCCTGTCCGATCGCATCCATCACAAGAAAATTTCGAAATATCAGCCAGATCGTGCGACACACCGGCCCAATTGGCCTATGGCCCCGTGCCAACCCCTCTACGGTGTGAGACGTGAGCAGCAGCGGCCTCATCTACGCAGTCATCGTCGGGGCCTGGGCCGCCTACTTGGTGCCGATGTGGCTCCGTAGGCAGGACGAGCTGAACGAGGCACGTCCGACGGAACGCTTCAGCACCGCCATCCGACTGCTGTCCGGACGGGCGGGGATGGAGCGCCGGTACGCCAAGGACCTGCGGGCGCGCTCCGCCGACGAGGGGGAGCGGAGCGTCCACGACCCGGACGCGGTCACCGACTCGGTGGACGTCCGGGCCTTCGCCGTGTCCCAGACCCGTCCGCAGACCCAGGTGCCCGTGCCGGCCCCGCCCGGGGAACGGCCGGAACCCGGCCACGGCGGGCGGGCCCCGCAGGAGCGCGGCGAACCGCACACCGCCGGCCCGCACCCCGCCGAGACGGCCGCCGCACGGGGGCCGGCCGCGCAGGACCGCGTCCCCGCCGCGCGCCGCGCCCCGGACGCCGCCCGCCGGGACCGCACCGCGCAGGCCGCCGCCGAGCGCGCCCGGCGCTCGCAGGTGCTCGCGCGCCGCCGCCGCACCACCACGATGCTGTTCCTCGCCTTCACGGCCGGCGCGATCGTCGCCGCCGTCGGCGGGCTGGCGTTCCTGTGGGCGCCCGGCGTGCCCGCCATACTGCTCAGCGCCTACATCGCCTACCTGCGCTCCCAGGAACGCCGCCGGTTCGCCTACCAGATGGACCGCCGCCAGGCCGAGGCCGCCGCGCAGCGGCTGCGCGAGCGGCGGCCCCGCCGCCGTCCCGTCGTCGACGAGGCCGACCCGGACGAACCGGAGGGCCCGGAAGCGGGCGCCGACACCGACCCCGACCTGTCCGCGCTCGCCGCGGACCGGCGCGCGCTGGTCGAGCAGACCGACCACGCCGAATGGGTCGACCAGCAGCGCGAGCGCAGCCGGCGGCCCGGCCAGGGCGGCGACAGCTGGGACCCGGTCCCCGTCCCGCTGCCCACGTACGTGACGGCCCCGGTCGCTCCGCGCGCCTCCGGCGACGTCGATCTCGGCGCCCCGGACACCTGGAGCTCCGCCCGCTCCAGCGCCGTACCGGTGGACGGGACGCAGGCGGCGGCCGAGGAGCCGCAGCCGCCGCCGGCCGACGACCAGGACGCCGGCGACGGCCGCAGCGACGCCCGCCGCGCCGCCTCCGCCCGCCGCTCCCGCGAGCGCGGACGCACCCCGCTCTTCGACCAGTACGAGGACGGCGACCGCCCCAAGGCCGCGAACGAGTAGCACCCGGACAACGGATTTTTGAGCACCCCGATCGGGATGCTAAAGTTTCACTCGTTGCAAGGGCCTGTGGCGCAGTCCGGTAGCGCACCTCGTTCGCATCGAGGGGGCCAGGGGTTCAAATCCCCTCAGGTCCACGCAACGAAGCCCCGGCCGGGTTCACCCGGCCGGGGCTTCGGCTTGTCGCACGGCAGTGAGGACGTTCCCGCCCGCAGCCGCTACGCCGGCCCGTCCGCCTCACCGGTGGTCCGCCTCGCCCGCAGCCGCTGAACCCCTATGACGGTCCACAGCGGGGCCGAGAAGCCGGCGCACACCAGCAGGACCCACGAACTCCCCGACTCCGGGCGCTCGACGAGCCACACGACGGCTGTCGCCGCCCAGCACCCGGCGAGGACGAACGCCGCTGTCGGACCGGCCAGGAACCGGCGCTTCTCCACGACGCCCCCTCCGTTCCGGACGGCTTCTACCCGATGCCGGTCATGTCCAGCACCTTGGCCTGGTCCGGGGGCCGCACGTCCAGCGGCTCGTCGAAGGCGCTGAACGACGTGGTGGTGACCCGCTCGCCGTCCTTGTGGACGACCTTGAGGATGTACGGCTTGCCCTCGGCGGCGATGTGGAAGGTGAAGGAGCCGTCCTCGCCGTCGGCCACCTCCACCGAGGTCGCCGGTGTCCCGTCGACCTCGGTCGGTCCGCTCCTCTCGTCCACCTCGCCGAACGAGGCGAACTCGTACGTGCACTGCGCGAGCCCGTCACCCGGCTCCGACTCGCTCACAGGGGTCTTGACCCAACGCCCCTGTTCGCCCGCGCCGGACATCTGCCGCCCCGACTCCTCCAGGTAGGCCCGGTTCGGGCGCACGTAGTCCGACCCGTCGATCCGGATCTGTTCCAGGCGGGAACCCGAGGGTCCGCTCGACGTGAACGTGCACGTGTCCTTGAGGTCGGTCGTGAGGCGGGCGGACAGCTTCCCGGCCTCGGTCGTCCTGGTGACCATGTCGACGGTCACCGATGTCAACGCGTTCATCGCGGCGTTCGCGTCGTCGAGCAGTTGACCGGCGGAGCGCGACTCCGCCGCGCCGTCGCCGGAACAGCCGGTCACGGCGGCTCCCGTCACCAGGCACGTCAGAGTCGCTGTCACAGCGGCCGGGATCTTTCGCATGAGGCCCCCCTCGGGTGAGAAACGGACCGATCATGCTACGTGACCTGGACGGATGCCCCGCGGGACGCCAACTGCGGCTTTCACTCCCTGTCTTGGGCACGCCGGCGTCGCGCCTGATACGCCGTGAAGGCGCGTTGCGGGTGGTCCGTACAGCGCTGGACAAGGGCCGCGCCGTCCGTGGGCTGTCGGCGGCCGGCCTCCGCGACTGGTGCCCGGGAAAGCGGCGGGGCGGACGGGCGGAGGCCGCCCCGCAGCGGCGATACGGCAGTGGAGCGGAGCCGTCAGCCGGCGGTCCCGTCCGCGTTCTCCGGGGCGTCGGTCAGTGGTTGCTCCACGACGAAGGATCCCTTGCCCCGTACGGTCACGATGAGTCCGCGCTCACGGAGCTCCTGCGCTGCTCGCCGTGCGGTGAGTCGTGCTACCCCGTACTCATCGGCGAGGTGATTCTCCGAAGGGATCGGCCTGTCCGGCGCCAACTCACCTGACTCGATCTTCTTGGCGATCACGTCAGCCAGTTGAACATAGAGCGGTCGGGCGCTCATCGGGTCCAGAGTCGGCTTAGAGTCCGCTGTATCGCTCATATGTCCACCGTAGGCATGGCATCACATCCACTAACGAGTGGATCTCTCTGCACTTGTATGTAGAGGGATACAGACGGCTGTAGCTTCGTAGACAAGAAAACCCCGGCGAGGTGGCCAGACCTCCCGGGGCGCGGCCAACGCTGCAAAGGAGCGTCGACATGCACGACCTTATCCGCCGCCTCGCCCATTGGCTGGGCCTTCTCTTCGGTCCCGGCACCGGAACCCACCGCGCAGGCGACCCCCGCCCCGCGTACCTCACCGCCGGCCCCGCCCCCACCGCCGACTCCGTCTGCCTCCCCCTCCACCGCTCTCCGTACCGCCTGCACCTCCCCCTCGACGGCGCAGACTCCCGTCTCGTCCGCCCCTACCTCACCGACCGCGAACAGGAACGCGCACGTCAGCGGCGCCGCAAGGTCACCCTCGTCCTCGCCGCCGACTTCGGGATCGACCTCGACCAGCACATCCTCGGCGCGGGGAAGGTGGCCGCCTGATGGAGCCGTACACCTCGCTCCGGCTGCTGCCCTGGTCCACGCCGGACGGAAAGCCCTGCTACCTCGCCAACGGCGAGGACGGATACGTCTCGCGGCTGGCTGACGAGAGGGAGGCCCAGCAGCTCGCCGACGGCCTGGACGTGCTCGAGCGCGCCCGGCGCGTGCTGGAGGACCCGCTGTCCCCGCACGTCGAGGTGCGGTATGGCGCCATCCGGCTCACCGAGTGCCTCGCCGACGCCCTGCGTATCGCGGAGTCCCGCGGGCGACGTCTGCCCCGGCCCGCCGCCGAAGGCGGCGACCACGACGTCACCACGCCCGGTGACGCCCCCGGGGGCGCCCCCATCCCGGAGCGGTCCTCCTGACCGGCGTCCCCACCACCCCGCTCCGTACGCGGCCTGGAGTTCGGTGAGGCACGCCCCCGGGCACGCCTTACCGCAGCTTCTTGGCGTAGCAGCGGCTGGACTCGTGGAAGCGGTAGTAGCCGAACTTCTCGCAGGGCTCGTAGCCGCTGGAGGTGTAGAGGGCGATGGCCTCCGGCTGCTTGGTGCCGGTCTCCAGGACCATGCGGACGCGGCCGGCCGCGCGGGCGTCCTCCTCCAGGGCGGCGAGGATGCGGCGGGCGAGGCCGCGGCCGCGCATCTGCTCGACGACGTACATGCGCTTCAGCTCCGCGTCGCCGTCGCGGTTGCCCTCGCCGTTGGCGTCCTGGACGCGCCAGCCGCCGGAGGCGACCGGGACGCCGAGTTCGTCGTAGGCGATCAGGTAGGTGCCGTTGGGGGGCCGGAAGTCCGCGGGGTCCATGGGGGTTTCGTCGCCGCCGTCGCCGTAGCGGACGGCGTACTCGGCCTGGACCTCTGCGTCCAGTTTCACAGCGTCGGGGTGGTCGTAGGGGACCGGGCGGATTTCCATGACGAACACCGTAAAACATGCCCGGACCTGCGCGTGTCGTATCGTGCCCTGGTGCTCACTGTGACCTCTGTCAACGTCAATGGACTCCGCGCCGCCGCAAGGAAGGGCTTCGTGGAGTGGCTCGCCGGGACCTCCGCCGATGTGCTGTGCCTCCAGGAGGTGCGGGCCGAGGCGGCGCAGCTGCCGGAGACGGTGCGGGAGCCCGAGGGCTGGCACGTCGTGCACGCGCCGGCCGCCGCCAAGGGGCGCGCGGGCGTCTCGCTGTACACCCGGCGCGAGCCCGAGCGGGTCCGGGTCGGGTTCGGCTCGGCGGAGTTCGACGGCAGCGGGCGGTACGTGGAGGCGGATCTGCCCGGTGTGACCGTCGCCTCCCTGTACCTGCCGTCCGGCGAGGCCGGCACGGACCGGCAGGACGAGAAGGTGCGCTTCATGGACGAGTTCCTGGCCTACCTCAAGGAGCTGCGGGAGAAGGCCGCCGCCGACGGCCGTGAGGTCGTGGTCTGCGGCGACTGGAACATCGCGCACGAGAAGGCCGACCTGAGGAACTGGCGCGGCAACACCAAGAACTCCGGCTTCCTGCCCGAGGAGCGGGAGTGGCTCTCCCGCGTCCTCGACCCGGCCGACGGCGGCTACGTCGACGTGGTGCGGGCCCTGCACCCGGACGTCGACGGGCCGTACTCGTGGTGGTCGTACAGAGGGCGGGCCTTCGACAACGACACCGGATGGCGCATCGACTACCAGATGACGACCCCGGGCCTCGCGGACCGCGCGGTGAAGGCGTACGTGGAGCGGGTGGCCACGCACGCCGAACGCTGGTCGGACCACGCGCCGGTGACGGTGGTGTACGCGTAGGCGGCCCACGGGCGACGAGCCGCCGGGTACGCGGGCCCGCGCGTGGCCCCGCCAAGCGTGCGGCCGCCCCGGGGCGGCCGGGCGGCCGTGGCCGTCACCTCCCGTCCGGCGGGGGAGGCAAGATGCCGCAGAGGGCGTCGAACGCCGCTTTGAGACCGTGGTCGGGGGGCGCGGCGTAGCCGACGACCAGGCCGTCGCGGGCGGGCATGGTGGCGGCCGGGTGCCGGAAACCGGCGAGTGAGTCCACCGCGACGCGCTGCCGGGCCGCGGCCTCGGCCACGGACCGCTCGGTGCCGGGCGGCAGGTTCAGCACCGCGTGCAGGCCCGCGGCGATGCCCGTGGGCGCGATGTGCGGTGTCCGGCGGGCGAGGAGCGCGACCAGACGGTCCCTCCGGTCCCGGTAACGCTGCCGGGTCCGGCGGATGTGACGGTCGTAGTGGCCCGACTCGATGAAATCGGCGAGGGTCAGCTGGTCGGTGACCCCCGCCCACGCCTCGCGCTCCCCCTTGACGCGCAGCACGGGCTCCACCAGGTGCTCCGGCAGCACCATCCAGCCCAGTCTCAGCGCGGGGGAGAGGCTCTTGCTGAGCGAGCCCAGGTACACGACGTGCTGCGGGTCGAGTCCCTGGACGGCGCCCACCGGCTCCCGGTCGTAACGGAACTCCCCGTCGTAGTCGTCCTCCAGCAGCACGCCCCCGGCCGTGCGCGCCCAGTCCACCGCGGCGGCCCGCCGCTCGGGGTGGAGCGCTCCCCCGGTGGGGAACTGGTGGGCGGGGGTGAGCAGGGCCGCCCGCACACCCTTCAGTGTGGACAACTCCTCGGTGCGCGCGCCGTGTTCGTCGAGCGTCAGTGGAACGGTCCGGACCCGTGCCGCCGCCAGGAGCGACCGGTGGAACGGCAGCCCGTAGGACTCCACGGCCAGGGGGCCGCGCACCACCTTGCCGTCGAAGAGCAGGCGCAGGGCGTGCGCGACGCCGGAGCACACGACGATCGTCCCGGGGCGCGCGCGGACGCCGCGCACACGGGACAGGTATCCGGCGAGGGCGCGCCGCAGTTCCGGCCGTCCGCGGGGATCACCGGGCCCGAACGCCTCGTGGGGCGCGGCGTTCAGCGCCCGCCGGGCGGAGGCCAGCCAGGCCGTACGGGGGAAGGAGGCGACGTCGGGCAGTCCCTGCCGCAGGTCGTGGACGGGTGGTTCCGGGGAGGCCGGCACGGGTTCGGGAACGCGCGGGGGAGCGGCCGGCCTCGCTCCGGGCGCCACCCGGGTCCCCGACCCCTGACGGGCGACCAGCCAGCCCTCGGCGACGAGTTCGGCGTAGGTCTCGGCGACGGTGTTGCGGGCCAGTCCGAGGTCGGCGGCGAGCGACCGGTAGGGAGGGAGCCGGGCGCCCGGTGCGAGCCGTCCCTCCCTGATCGCCTCACGCAGCGCACGGCCGAGCACGGCGCGGCGGCTGCCGCCTCCGGCCGGGTCCAGGTCCAGATGGAGGTCGCTGCCGGCGCGCCCGGCGTGATTGACCCATGAATCCGTCACGGGAATGCACCCTACGCAGGGTCATTGCCACGCCTAGCGTGGTGGTCACGGGGAACGGGGCCCGGCGCGACGCCGGGAGGCCCGGTGCCGGCCCGCACGGGCCCGCGCGGTGCCGCTCCCCGTTGCCGCACCCCCGACCACGCCCGAGGAGAACCCTGTGTCCGAGAACGCCGCGAACGCGTCCGCCCGTCCCGTCCTCGTCCGCGCCGACTCCGCCGAGACGCTGCGGGACGGGGCCGCCAGCCTCATCACCCTGCTCGCCGACTCCGACGGGACCCAGGGAGCGCTGACGGCCAACCGGGCCACCCTGCGCAAGGGCTCTCCCGGCGCGCCCGCCCACTTCCACACCAGGGCGACCGAGATGTTCTTCGTGCTCGGCGGCAGCCTGCGCGTGCTGCTGGGCGACCGGATCGTCACCCTGGGGGCGGGCGACTTCGTGACGGTGCCGCCGCGGCTGCCGCACGCCTTCGCCCCGGCCCGGGACGAGGAGGCCGACGTGCTGGTCGCCTTCACCCCCGGCATGGACCGCTTCGACTACTACCGTCTGCTGGAGCGCGTCCACCAGGGCGAGGCCACCGTCGAGGACATCAGGGCCAGTTCCGAGCGGTACGACAACCACTACTGCGCCAGCCCCCTCTGGCAGGCGGAGGTGGCCGGGGTCTGACCGGCCGCCGGGAAGGCCCCCCCCGGCCTCCGGCGCGGCTCAGTCCCGTGTGCGCAGCCTCCGGTCCAGCGCCAGCGACAGCTCCGCGTCCACCACGCTGCGGGCCAGCGGGCGCAGGCGGTGGAGGGCCTCCTCCGGGGCGTGGCGGAGGATCAGGCCGGCGAAGAGGTCGGCCAGCGCGTCGGCGTGGGTGCGGACCTCCGCGCCGGCGCGGAGCACCTCGCCGAGCGGGATGCCCTCGCGGACCAGCGCGGACGACACCTCCAGCAGGCGGCGGCTGATGTGGACGATCTCCTCGCCGTCGACGCCGAGGTAGCCGAGGTCCAGGGCGGCGGCCAGGTTCTCGGGGGTGACCTCGCCCGCGAAGTGGTCGGCCAGCTCCTCGGGGGTCAGGCGGACCGGGGTCTCCTCGGTGGGGACCTCCACGCCGAGCAGGTCGCCGACGTCGCGCCCGTTGTCGAAGGCCTCGGCCAGCTCCGCTATGCCGTTCAGCGTGTGGCCGCGCTCCAGCAGCGCGGTGATGGTGCGCAGCCGGGCCAGGTGGTGGTCGTCGTACCAGGCGATGCGGCCCTCGCGGCGCGGTGGCGGGATCAGTTTCCGCTCGCGGTAGAAGCGGAGCGTGCGCACGGTGATGCCGGCGAGCCGCGCCAGCTCCTCCATGCGGTACTCGCGCCGCCGCGTGGGTTCCTCGGTGTCGTCTGCCACACCTGAACCCTAGGTCGTACCGGCGGTAACTTTCCTCGCGCACCCCCTACCCATGAGTACGGCACTGCTCTACGCTCCCCATTGCGCCAGTGTTCACTGGCATGGTTCGGAGCGATGCGCGGAGGCTTTGGGATGGCCGAGCACGAGCATGTACGGGTCGCGGTGATCGGGTCGGGTTTCGGCGGACTCGGGGCCGCCGTACGGCTGCGCCGCGAGGGGATCACCGACTTCGTCGTCCTGGAACGGGCCGGCAGCGTCGGCGGCACCTGGCGCGACAACAGTTACCCCGGGTGCGCCTGCGACGTGCCGTCGCACCTGTACTCCTTCTCCTTCGCGCCCAACCCCGACTGGCCGCGCTCCTTCTCCGGCCAGGAGCACATCCGCGCCTACCTGGAGCACGTCACCGACGTCTTCGGGCTGCGCCCGCACCTCCGCTTCCACGCAGAGGTGAAGCGGATGACGTGGGACGCCGAGCGGCTGCGCTGGGACATCGAGACCACCGGCGGGAACTGGAGCGCGGACGTCGTCGTCTCCGCCACCGGGCCGCTGTCCGAGCCCAGGCTGCCGGACGTCCCCGGCCTCGACGCCTTCCCCGGCAAGGTGTTCCACTCCGCCCGCTGGGACCACGACTACGACCTGCGCGGCAAGCGCGTCGCCGTGATCGGCACCGGCGCCTCCGCGATCCAGATCGTCCCGTCGATCCAGCCGCAGGTGGGCCGGCTCACCCTGTTCCAGCGCACCCCCGCCTGGGTCCTGCCCCGCATGGACCGGCCCATCGGCGCCGCCGAGCGCGCCGTGCACCGGGCGCTGCCCTTCACCGCCAAACTGCGCCGCGGGGTGCTCTGGGGCCTCCGGGAGCTGCAGGTCCAGGCGTTCACCAAGCACCCGGGCGAGCTCGGCTTCGTCGAGCAGCTCGCCAAGCGGAACATGGCGCGGGCCATCAAGGACCCGGCGCTGCGCGCCAAGCTCACCCCGGACTACCGCATCGGCTGCAAGCGGATCCTGCTGTCCAGCACGTACTACCCGGCGCTCGCGCAGCCCAACGTGGACGTCGTCGCGAGCGGGCTGAGCGAGGTGCGCGGCTCCACCCTGGTGGCCGCCGACGGCACCGAGGCCGAGGTCGACGCGATCGTGTTCGGCACCGGCTTCCACGTCACCGACATGCCGATCGCCGAGCGGGTCGTCGGTCCCGGGGGCAGGACCCTCGCCGAGTCCTGGGCGGGCGGCATGCAGGCGCTGCGCGGCGCCTCCGCGGCCGGTTTCCCCAACTGGATGACGATCATCGGCCCCAACACCGGCCTCGGGAACTCCTCGATGATCCTGATGATCGAGTCCCAGCTGACCTACATGGCCGACTACCTGCGTCAGCTCGACGTCCTCGGGGGCCGGGTCGCCCTCGACGCCCGCCCCGGCGCGGTGCGCGCCTGGAACCACCGGGTGCAGGAGCGGATGAAGCGCACGGTGTGGAACACCGGCGGCTGCACCAGCTGGTACCTCGACGCCAGCGGCCGCAACACCACCATCTGGCCCGGCACCACCGCCGAGTTCCGGCGTGCCACCCGCCGCGTCGACCTCGCCGAGTACACCGTGCTGCGCGCCCCCGCCGAACGGCCGGAGGCCGGCACGGAGAGCGCGGAGGTGGCCGCATGAGCCGCCCCGCCCCCGTCACCACCGGGCGTTACGCACCGCCCGTCCCGGTGCGCGAGCTGACCGCCGTCTCCGCCGACGGCGCCCCGCTCCACGTCGAGGTGCACGGCCCCGAGGGCGCGCCCGCCGTCGTCCTCGCGCACGGCTGGACCTGCTCGACCGCGTTCTGGGCCGCGCAGATCCGCGAACTCGCCGCGGACCACCGGGTGATCGCCTACGACCAGCGCGGTCACGGACGCACCCCGGCGAGCCCCGCGTGCAGCACGGAGGCGCTCGCCGACGACCTCGAGGCCGTGCTCACCGCCACCCTCGCCCCCGGCGAACGGGCCGTGGTCGCCGGGCACTCCATGGGCGGCATGACGGTGATGGCCGCCGCCGGCCGGCCCGCGTTCCGTGAGCACGCCGCCGCCGTCCTGCTGTGCAGCACCGGCAGCGGGCGGCTGGTCGCCGAGTCGACCGTGCTGCCGCTGCGGCCGGGCCGGTCGCGGACCTGGATGACCGCGCGCATCCTCGGCACCCGCGCCCCGCTGGGCCCGGTCACGCCGCTCGCCCGGCGCATCCTCAAGTACGGCACCATGGGCCCCGCTTCGGCGCCGGACATGGTGGAGGCCTGCGCCCGCGTCGTGCACGCCTGCCCGCGCACCGTGCGCCACGCCTGGTCGCACGTGCTCGCCGGCCTCGATCTCGACGACGCCGTGCGCGAGGTGAGGGTGCCGGCGGAGATCGTCGTCGGCGCCGCCGACCGGCTCACCCCGCCCGTGCACGCCCGCGCGCTCGCCGCCGCGCTGCCCGACTGCCGCGGCGTCACCGAACTGCCCGGCGTCGGCCACATGACGCCCGTCGAGGCGCCCGACCTGGTCACCACGCGGATCCGGGACCTCGTCGCCGCCCACGTGAGTGCCCAACAGCCCGCCGTACCCGTCGAGGAGAGCGCATGAGCAGGGTCAGTCTCGAAGGCAAGGTCGCCGTCGTCACCGGGGCGGCGCGCGGGGTCGGGGAACTGCTGGCCCGCAAACTCTCCGCGCGCGGTGTGAAGGTGGCGCTGGTCGGCCTGGAGCCGGACGCGCTGAAGGACGTCTCCGCCCGGCTGCACAGCGACAGCGACCACTGGTACGCGGACGTCACCGACCACGAGGCGATGGCGCGGGTCGCCGGGGAGGTGCGGGAGCGGTTCGGCCGGGTGGACATCGTGGTCGCCAACGCCGGTGTGGCGACGGGCGGTCCGTTCACCGAGTCCGACCCGGACGCCTGGCGGCGGGTGATCGAGGTCAACCTCGTCGGGTCCGCCGTCACCGCGCGGGCGTTCCTGCCGCTGCTCACCGAGACCCGCGGCTACCTGCTGCAGATCGCGTCCCTCGCCGCGATCACCCCGGCGCCGATGATGACGGCCTACTGCGCCTCCAAGTCCGGTGTGGAGGCGTACGCGCACGCGCTGCGCGCCGAAGTCGGGCACCAGGGCGTGAAGGTGGGCGTCGGCTACCTGTCGTGGACGGACACCGACATGGTGCGCGGCGCCGACCAGGACGACGTCATGCGGGAGTTGAGGCAGCGGCTGCCGTGGCCGGCCAACAAGACCTACCCGCTGGGGCCCGCCGTGGACCGGCTGGTCGCCGGTGTCGAGCGGCGTGCCGGACACGTCTACGGACAGGGCTGGCTGCGCGGCATGCAGAGCATCCGCGGCTGCCTGCCCGCCCTCATAGGCACCGTGGGGCAACGGGAGATGAAGCGGTTCGCGGGCCGGCTCGACGGTCTGCGCATCGGGCTGGTCGGAGCGGGCGGCAACGCCGACGAACAGCATCGCGCTACGGTCCGTGACTGATCGACATGCGCGGGGTGACCGCCCGTGTGAATCTGGTCGGGCAAGTTCCCCACCCCACCACGGGAGTGAACCCACATGGGTATGAAGGACCAGATGCAGGAGAAGGCCGGGCAGTTCCAGCAGCAGGCCAAGCAGCGCGCCCAGCAGGGCAAGGAGCAGCTGCAGAACCGCGGCCGCCGTCGGGACGACGAGACGGACCCGCAGCGCCGCCGCGAGTCCGAGGAGCGTTTCGACCAGGACCGCGAGGTCTGACGCTCGCGCACCCGGACAGTGACGTGCCGTAGGAAGGGGTGCCCCTGGCGAAGGGGGCACCCCTTCCTCCCGTCCTCAGCCGCTCCGCGGCGGCAGCGCGGGACGGGACCGGTCGGGCACGTCGCCGTATCCGGGCGGAGAGGCGGGCGGTCCGGCCTCCAGCGCCTCCAGGGCGAGCCGTACGGCGTCGTCCAGGACCGCGTGCCGGCCCTCGGCCCAGTCCAGCGGGGTGCGCAGCGCCTCCAGGTCGGGGTCGACGCCCCGGTTCTCCACGGACCAGCCGTACGCGTCGAACCAGGCCGCGTTCATCGGCACCGTGATCACCGTGCCGTCGCCGAGCCGGTGCCGGCCGGTCATGCCGACCACGCCGCCCCAGGTGCGCTGCCCCACCACGGGCCCCAGCTTCAGCAGTTTGAACGCGGCGGTGATCATGTCGCCGTCGGAGCTGGTCGCCTCGTCCGCCAGCGCGACGACCGGTCCGCGCGGCGCGTTGGAGGCGTACGACACGGGCTGGGCGTCGCGGGTGAGGTCCCAGCCGATGATGGTGCGGGTCAGCTTCTCCACCACGAGTTCGCTGATGTGCCCGCCCGCGTTGCCGCGCACGTCCACGATGAGCGCGGGCCGGGACATCTCCATGCGCACGTCCCGGTTGAACTGCGCCCAGCCGGAGCCGCCCGTGTCGGGGATGTGCAGATACCCGCAGCGCCCGCCGCTCAGCTCCCGCACGACGGCGCGTCGTTTGGCGACCCAGTTCTGGTAGCGCAGGGGCGTCTCGTCGGCCAGCGGGACGACCGCCACCCGCCGGGGCGGGCCGTCGCCCGGAGCGGAGGGGCCCGAAGGGCCTTCCTCGGAAGGGCGGTGGGTGACGGGCGGGCGGAAGGTCAGCTCCACGGTCGTGCCGCCCGCGGCGGCGAGCAGCGGGTAGGGGCCGGCGACCGGGTCCACCGGGCGGCCGTCGACATGGGTGAGGACCGCGCCCTCGCGGATGCCGGCGCCGGCCAGCGGGGAGCGGGCGCGGGAGTCGGAGGATTCGCCGGGCAGGATCCGCTTCACCGTCCAACCCGCCTCGCGCGGCACCAGGTCGGCGCCGAGCAGTCCCTGGCGGCGCTGGTAGTGCGGGGGCCCCTCGTTGCGGCGGGCGGCGGTGACGTAGGCGTGCGAGGTGCCCAGTTCGCCGAGGACCTCGCGCAGCAGGTCGGCGAACTCGTCGGGGGAGGCGACCCGTTCGACCAGCGGACGGTACTGCTCCAGCACGCCGTCCCAGTCGATGCCGCACATGCCCGGGTCCCAGAAGTAGGCGCGGATCAGCCGCCCCGCCTCCGCGTACGCCTGGCGCCATTCGGCCGCCGGGTCGGCCTCGTGCTTGATGCGGCGCAGGTCGATCCACACGGTGGAGTCGCCGTCGCCCGGCTCGGTGGCGGGCACCGCGCGCAGCTCGCCCTCGTCGGCCACGACCAGCCGGGTGCCGTCGCCGCTCACCGCGAAGAAGTCGAGGTGGGTGACGAGGTCGGACTTCTTGGCCCTGGGGATGTCGAAGTACTCCAGGGTGGGCCGGCCGCTGGTGTCGTCGGGGTTGGCGAACGTCTCGCCGAGCGCACCCGAGATCGGCCAGCGCAGCCACACCAGCCCGCAGCCCGCGACCGGGTACAGCCCCGAGTACTTGGAGGCGGCCACCGGGAAGGGCGTCACCCTGCTCTCCAGGCCCTCCGCCTCCACGGTGACCGTGCCGCCCTCCTCGGTCTCCTCCTGCTCCACCGGGTCCAGGCCCCCGGCGGCGGGACGGCCCTCGGGGTTCAGCGCGAACGGCGAGGGCGTCGCCGAGGACAGCGGCACCAGGTACGGGCGGCAGCCCAGCGGGAAGGACAGGTCGCCGGTGTGCACGTCGTACACCGGGTCGAAGCCGCGCCAGGACAGGAACGCCAGATAGCGGCCGTCGCGGGTGAAGACCGGGTTCTCGTCCTCGAAGCGGCCGCCTGTGACGTCGAGGATCAGCCGGTCCTTGATCCGGGCGAGTTTGATCTGCCGCAGCGACCGCCCGATCACCGGGTGGGACCAGGCCAGCCAGGCCCCGTCGGGGGAGAAGGCGAGGTCGCGCACCGGGCCGTTGCCGGAGTGGATCAGCTCGGTGACCTCCTGCGCGGTCCCGTCCGTCGCCCCGTCGGTGTCCACCAGCAGCAGCCGCCCGTCGTGCGCGGCGACCGCGAGCCGCTGCCCCTCGGGGTCGACGGCCATCTCCAGCACCCGGCCCAGTTTCCCGGCGGCCAGCCTCCGGTGCGCGCGGTGGCCGGTCGCCCGGGGCAGCGAGGCGATCTCCACGGCGTCCTCGCCCTCGGCGTCCGTGACGTAGGCGACCTGGCCGCCCGCGCCGAGCATCTCCGGCAGCCGCACCCGTACGCCCGGGGTGTCGGTCAGGGTGCGGGCGGGGCCGTCGCGGTGGGTGAGCCAGTACAGGCTGCCGCGCACGACGACGGCGCTCGCGCGGCCGGTCTCGTCGACGGACAGGCCGTCCAGGTGCTGGGCGGCGGGCACCTGGTACGGGCGCCGGCCGGAGCGCGGACCGCTCAGCCGCACGTCGAGCCGGCGCGGCTTCGATCCGGGGGACAGGTCGTCCACGATCCACAGGTCGCCGGCGCACTGGTAGACGATCCGGGTGCCGTCGGTGGACGCGTGCCGGGCGTAGAAGGCGTCGTGGTCGGTGTGGCGGCGCAGGTCGGTGCCGTCGTACGCGCAGGAGTAGAGGTTGCCGATGCCCTCGTGGTCGGAGAGGAAGGCGATCCGGCCGCCGGCGAACACGGGGGAGTGGAGGTGGCCGTCGATCCCCTCCAGCAGGCGGTGCCCGTGCAGCCACAGCCGGCCGGTGGCGCCGCCCCGGTAGCGCTTCCAGGACGCCGGTTCGTGCGGCGGGGCGCCGGTGAGCAGCAGCGACCTGCGCTCGCCCGCGAGGTCGGCGACCTGGATGTCGGAGACCGGGCCCCAGGGCAGCTTGCGTCCGGGGCTGCCGTCGAGGCCCAGCTTGTAGGCCCAGGTGAAGTAGGAGAAGGGCTCGCCGTGCGAGGTGACGGCGAGGATCGCGGCGTGCCCCTGCTCGTCGGGCGGGGCCCAGCCGCAGACCCGGGTGTCGGAGCTGCCCCAGTACGTCAGCCGCCGGCCGGGTCCGCCGTCCACCGGCACCAGGTGCACCTCGGGGTCCAGGGTGCGCCAGCTCGTGTACGCGAGGTGGCGGCCGTCGGGGGAGAAGCGGGGGTGGCCGAGCTTGGTGCGGTCGGCGGTGAGCCGCCAGGCGCGGCCCGGCCCGTCCAGCGGGGCGAGCCAGAGGTCGTCCTCCGCCACGAAGCACAGCAGGTCGTCCTTGAGGTGCGGCAGACGCAGATAAGTCACCCTCCCCATGCTTTTCCGGGGGACGGACCGCAGCAACTTATGCCGGATTGACAACCGTGACGCAGAACACGAACGAAACCGTGTCGTTTCGTTAGAGGGTCGGGGTACCTTCTTCTCGTACGAAACCGTGTCGTTTCTTTGATGCGGTGAGACCGAGCGGAAAGGTGGTCGGCATGAGTGACATCGCGACGTCACGTCGCAGCCGGATCACCCCCGAGCGTGAGGCCGGCCTGTACCGGGCCGTGCTCGACCTGCTCCGTGAGGTCGGCTACGACGCCCTCACCATGGACGCCGTGGCCGCCCGCACCCGGTCCAGCAAGGCCACGCTCTACCGCCAGTGGGGCGGCAAGGCCGAACTGGTCGTCCGGGCGATGCGCAGCCAGAAACCGGGCAGCACCGCCGACGTGGACACCGGGTCCCTGAGGGGTGACCTGCACACCATCATCGGCCGCGAGGACGACTGCGTCATGGCGCAGAACGTCGCCCTCATGCGGGCCCTCGCCATGGCGGTGCACCAGAGCGACGACCTCCGTCAGGCGTTCCGCGAGCTGCTGGTGGAGCCGGAGATCGAGGAGTTCCGCCGGATCGTCGACCGCGCGGTCGAACGGGGCGAGGTCCGCGCGGACAGCCCGGCGCTGGACTACATCGTGCACATGCTCGTCGGCGCGTTCGCCACACGGACGCTGATCGACGAGCAGCCGCCCACGCAGGCGTTCCTCACCTCGTACATCGACGCCGTGGTGCTCCCCGCCCTCGGAGTCGCCCCACCCCACTGACCGCCCCACAGTCAGCCACTTCCTGACGTCACCTCCCCCATAGCCCGAAGGGCATGGGTGGTACCCCCAGCGTCGTCGGGCTGATCCGTCCTGCCCTGAAGCAACCACGACTGACCGGGAGTACGCCCTCGTGGCCACATTCCTCTACCGACTCGGCCGGTTCTCCTTCCGGAAACGGCACTTCGTCGCCCTCTTCTGGGTGGCGCTGCTGGCGCTCGCGGGCGTCGGCGCGGCCGGCGCGCCCGCGGCCGGCACCTCCTCCTTCTCCATCCCCGGCACCGAGGCCCAGAAGGCCTTCGACCTGCTGGAGGAACGCTTCCCCGGCGCCAGCGCCGACGGAGCCACCGCCCGTGTCGTCTTCAAGGCGCCCGACGGCGAGAAGATGACCGACCCCGGCAACAAGGCGGCGGTCCAGGAGACCGTCGGCGAGCTGTCCGACGGCGCCGAGGTCGCCCAGGTCACCGACCCGTACCGGACCGGCGGCGTCAGCCGGGACGGCACGATCGCCTACACCTCGGTGACCTACAAGGTCTCCGGGATGGAGCTGGAGGAGTCGACCCGCGAGGCCCTGAAGGCCGCCGGGGAGGACGCCCGCGACTCCGGGCTGACCGTCGAGATCGGCGGCGACGCCCTCCAGGCCATACCGGAGACCGGCACCGCGGAGATCATCGGCATCGGCGTCGCCGCCGTCGTGCTGGTCATCACCCTCGGCTCGCTGCTCGCCGCCGGGCTGCCGCTGCTCACCGCCATCGTCGGCGTCGGCATCGGCGTGGCCACCATCACCGCGCTGGCCAGCACGCTCGACCTGGGCTCCACCACCTCCATCCTGGCCTCGATGATCGGTCTCGCGGTCGGCATCGACTACGCCCTGTTCGTGGTCTCCCGCTACCGCGCCGAACTGGCCGAGGGACGCGGGCGCGAGGAGGCGGCCGGACGCGCCGCGGGCACCGCCGGCTCCGCGGTGGTCTTCGCCGGCCTGACCGTCATCATCGCCCTGGTGGGCCTGACCGTCGTCAACATCCCGATGCTGACGAAGATGGGCATCGCCGCCGCCGGCACGGTCGCCGTCGCGGTCCTCATCGCCCTCACCCTCATCCCCGCCGTGCTCGGCTACGCGGGCCGCCGCATCCGCCCCGCGGGCGAGAAGAGCAAGCTGCTCGGCGGCGGCCGCGCCGGGGACAAGGCGGACCGCCCCAACATGGGCACCCGCTGGGCGAGCTTCGTCGTCCGCCGTCCGCTGGCCGTGCTGCTGCTCGGCGTGGTCGGCCTCGGCGCCGCCGCGGTCCCGGCCGGCTCCCTGGAGCTGGGCCTGCCCGACGACGGCTCCCAGCCGACGTCCACCACCCAGCGCCGCGCCTACGACCTGCTCTCCGAGGGCTTCGGCCCCGGCTTCAACGGCCCGCTGATGGTCGTGGTCGACGCCAAGGGCAGCGACGACCCGCAGGCCGTGTTCCAGCAGGCCGGCGACGACATCAAGGCCCTCGACAACGTCGTGACCGTCGCCCCGGCGGCCCCCAACAAGGCCGGCGACACCGCGACGATCACCGTGATCCCGGACGCCAAGCCGTCCTCGGTCACCACCGAGGACCTGGTGCACGACATCCGTGCCGCGGGCGCCGACCTCAAGGCCGACAGCGGCGCCGACGTCCTCGTCACCGGCGCCACGGCGATGAACATCGACGTCTCGCAGAAGCTCAACGACGCGCTGGTGCCGTACCTGGTGCTGGTGGTCGGGCTCGCGTTCCTGCTGCTGATCGTGGTGTTCCGCTCGATCCTGGTCCCGCTGAAGGCGGCCCTCGGCTTCCTGCTCTCCGTGCTGGCGGCCCTCGGCGCGGTCGTCGCGGTCTACCAGTGGGGCTGGCTGTCCGGCCTGATGGGCGTCGAGGAGACCGGCCCGATCATGTCGATGATGCCGCTCTTCATGGTCGGCGTGGTCTTCGGACTGGCCATGGACTACGAGGTCTTCCTCGTGACCCGCATCCGCGAGGCCCACATCCACGGCGAGAAGCCGAGCCAGGCGGTGGTCACCGGATTCCGGTACAGCGCCCGGGTGGTGACCGCCGCGGCGGTCATCATGATCGCGGTGTTCTCCGGGTTCATCGGGTCCAGCGACTCCATGGTCAAGATGATCGGCTTCGGCCTCGCGATCGCCGTCCTCTTCGACGCGTTCGTGGTCCGCATGGCCATCGTCCCGGCCGTCCTGGCGCTGCTCGGCGACAAGGCCTGGTGGCTGCCGAAGTGGATGGACCGCGCCCTGCCCAACGTGGACGTCGAGGGCGAGAGCCTCGCCGTGCACGACGGCACGGCGGACAGGGACGACGAGGACAAGGAACTCGTCCGCGCCTGACGGCACGGACGGTCACGACCAGCCGGTGAGGGCTCCGTGGGGACGGGGCGCCCTCACCGGCTTCCTCGTTCCGTCCGCCGCACGGAACGAGGCCGCGTGTCGTGCGCTCCGGCGCAGCGGCGCGCGGGGCCCCCGGGCGTGGCGCGGAAACCCCGTGGCCGGCGGGGGTCCGGTGACGGCGTCCGCCGACCCGCCGCCCCGGCACCCGTGCGCCGGTCACCGGGCCGGAAGGCGACGCCTCGCCCGTGCGGGCGGGCGCGTGCGGCATGCAGGCGGGAGGCGCACCCTGGAACCAGAGGAAATCCGGAGGTGATCCGTCATGATGCACACCGCAGTGGGATGGCACGTGGAGCTGGAGTTCATGGAGGACGACCAGCACACCCGCGCCGCCGCGATGGTCCGGCTGCCCGACGGGTCCGAGGTACGCGCCCACGGGCACGCGTCCCGGCACTACACCGACGCCAATCAGCCGCGGGTCGGGGAGGAGATCGCCGGCGCCCGGGCCCTGAACGAGCTCGCCATGCAGATGCTCGACAAGGCGCACCGCGAGATCGACGACGCGTCCGGCCGTGTCTCCCACCCGATCCACGTCTAGGAACGCGTGACGCACTCCCGCACCGCGCGGATCAGCGCCTGGGCCCTGGGGTCCGCCGTCACCGTCCTGCGGAAGCCGTTGGTGACGTAGCCGAAGGCGACGCCGGACTCCGGGTCGGCGAAGCCGAGGGAGCCGCCGCGGCCGGGGTGGCCGAAGGAGCCCGGGGCCAGGAAGGGGGAGGCGGTGCCGTGCAGCATGTAGCCGAGCCCGAAGCGGGTGCCCACCACCAGGACCCGGTCGGGGCCCGCGGACTCCTCGGCGCGGGCGCGCTCCACCGTGGCCGGGGCGAGCAGGCGCACGCCGTCGACCGGGCCGACGAGCGACGCGTAGAAGCGGGCCAGCCCGTCCGCCGTCGCGATGCCGTTCGCGGCGGGCAGGGCGGCCGCGTGGAACGCCGGGTCGTTCTGGTCCGGGGACGGTGCGATCGCGTCGAAGGCGCGGCGGGTGAGGGAGGCCGGGTCGGCGTAGGCGGCGGTGACCGACCGTTTGGGCCGGGCGCGCAGCGCCCCTGACGGTTCGGGCGCCTCGGTCCTGCCGACCCGGCCGACGCGGTGCGCCTCGGCGTCCGGGAGACCGATCCACAGGTCCAGGCCCAGCGGGGCGGCGATCTCGGTCGCTGTCCAGTCGCCGGCGCCCCGGCCCGTCACCCGGCGCACCAGCTCGTCCACCAGCCAGCCGTACGTCAGCGCGTGGTAGCCGTGGTCCGTGCCCGGCTCCCACACCGGGGCCTGCGCGGCGACCGCCACGGCGGCGCGCCGCGGGTCGGCCGCCTCGGCGAAGTCCAGCGGACGGTCCAGCACCGGCAGTCCCGCCCGGTGCCCGAGGACGTGCCGGACCAGCACGCCCTCCTTGCCGTGCGCCTTGAACTCCGGCCAGTACCGGCCGACCGGCGCGTCCAGGTCCAGCAGCCCGCGCTCGTGCAGCATCAGCAGCGCGGCGGCCGCGACGCCCTTGGTGGCCGACCGGACGACCTGGGCGGTGTCCCGCTGCCAGGGTCCGTCGCCGTCGACGTCCTTGGTCCCGGCCCACAGGTCCACGACCCGGCGCCCGTCCCGGTACACGGCGAGCGCCGCCCCCCGCTCCCCGAGCCGCTCGAAGTTCCGGGCGAACGCCTCCCGGACCGGTTCGTACCCGTCGGCCACCGTGCCGTGCACGTCGACGTCCACGTCCTGTGTTCCTTCCACTCGCCTGCGACAGTGGGTGCAACCGCGCCGCCGCGCCTGCGATTCCAGGGCGCGGTGCGCTCGTCACCCACGGACGGACAGCACCGGCACGCCGCTCGGAAGCGCGGATTCCGATTTGGGTGCACGATGGGACGGGGGTGGGCAGACGGCCGGCAAGCCTGGGAAGCCTTGACAGGCGCACGACGCAGCGTAAGGGGCCCACCGATGTCCGTGATCGAGCAGTACGCGCGAGTCCACATCGTGACGGACGCGGCCCCCCTGCCGGAGAGTCACAGGACCGTCCCCGTGACGCTGCGGTACGACCCCGAGGCCGACCCCCGTCACGTGCGGGTCGCCCTCCCCGGGGCGGTGCCCCGCGAGTGGGTCGTCGAACGGGACCTGCTGGAACACGGCCTCACCGCGCCCGTGGACCGCGACGGCACACGGGTGTGGCCGTGCGGCCGGGCGCAGACGGTCGTGGAGTTCCACAGCGGCCGGGGCCACTCGGTCGTCGAGTTCGACACCAAGACCCTGTCCCGCTTCCTCAACCTCACCCGCGTGCCGGCGGCCCAGCCGGTCCCCCACTGACCGGCGGGGCGTCCCGGACCCGCACCGCCCGGCTCCCTCAGCCGCCCGCCTTCAGCAGGGCCGCCACGATCGGGCCCGCCGTGGAGCCGCCGTGGCCGGCGGACTGGACGACGGCGGCCGCCGCCAGGTCGCCGCGGTAGGCGGTGAACCAGCCGTTGGGTTTCTTCTGCCCGTCCACCTCGGCCGACCCCGTCTTGGCGCCCCGCTCACCGTCCACCCCGGCCATCGCCTCCGCGGCGGTGCCGCTGGTCGCGGTGTACGCCATCAGCTCCCGCACCTGCGCCAGCGTCCTGGCGGACAGCGTGCGCGGCGCCTTCGCCAGCCGGCGCCCGTCCACCTCCGGCGACACCAGGTACGGCTGGTGGAACACCCCCGCCTTGACCGTCGCCGACACCGACGCCATGTTCAGCGGGTTCATCCGCACCCCGCCCTGGCCTATCAGCGACGCGGCCATCGGGGCCTTCGACTGCACGGGCACCGAGCCGTCGAAGGTGGACACGCCGACCTGCCAGTCGTTCCGGCCGAGACCGTAGTAGTCCCGGGCGTGCTCGGTGAGGTCGTCGTCCTCCAGCTTCGGGGCCTGGCTGATGAAGGCGGTGTTGCAGGAGCGGGCGAAGCTCGCGCGGAACGTGCCGTCCTTGATCTGGAACTTGTCGAGGTTCTGGAACTTCCAGCCGCCGTAGCTGAAGTACTTGGGGCACGGGTGCTTCTTGTCCATGGACGCGAGGCCCTTCTCGATCAGCATCGAGGAGGTGACCACCTTCATGGTGGAGCCCGGCGCCAGCGATCCCTGGAAGGCGACGTTGAAGCCGCGCGAGGAGTTCGCCACCGCGAGTATCTCGCCGGTCGACGGCCGCAGCACCACCACCGACGCCCGCTTCCTCTTCGCCACCTCGGCCTCGGCGACCGCCTGCAGGGACGGGTTCAGCGTGGTCCTCACCGTGCCCGGCGTGCCCTCGCTCAGCTCCAGCAGGGTCGTGTCGGACAGCTCCGCCTTCTTCGACGCCTCGCCGCGCACCACGCGCAGCTCCACGCCGGCCCGGCCGCCCGCCTTCTCGCCGTACTTCGCGCGCAGCCCGTCCAGCACGGACCCGAGGGACGGGTACGTCGCCGTGGTCAGCTCGCCGCCGTCGCGGTCCAGCGCCTTCACCGGCGGGGTGCCCGCCTCACCGGTGACCAGCCTGTCGCCCTCCCTGAGCTCCGGGTGCAGCACGGAAGGCCGCCAGTCGACGCGCGGCTCCCCGTCCCCGGCCCGGCGCACCACGTGCAGCGTGCTGTCGTACGCCAGCGGCTTCGACGACTGCTCGTACGCCACCGTGCCCTTGACGGAGAAGGTGACCGTGTCCTGGGCGGGGGCGCCCGGGGTGAGGGCGAGGTTCCGGACGCGGGCGTCCTTGACGTACGAGGTGAGCGCCGCCTTGGCGGCCGCCGGGTCGTCGGTCGCGGCGGCGGCCTCGGCGACCTGGCCGGACTGCCAGGCGGTCAGGAACCGCTCGGCGGCGGCGGTGACCTCGTCGGCCGACAGCGGCCCCGACTTCACGGTCTCCGCCTGCGTGGTGGTGTCCCCGCCGTCCTGTCCGGCGCCGCCGACGAGCGCGTACGCGCCGTAGCCGGCGCCACCCATGATCACGGCCATCGCCGCGCCGATCACGACCGGCCTGACACTCCGCCGGTCCCCGGCGTGCCCTCTGTTCCCCACTGCTGTCCGTTCCTCCGTCGCCCCGCCCCGGCCCCCCGCGGCCCGCGTGGCTCTCGATCGCGTCAAGGCCGTCGTCGGCGCTGCTGCGCCGACGACGGCCCCCACCCTAAAGTCCCGCCGGACGGGCCGTGCGCTCAGCCGCCCGCTCGTAGCACGGCTGCGACAATCGGCCCCGCCGCGTCGCCGCCGTGGCCGCCCTGCTGCGCCATGGCCGCCGCCGCGACGTCGTCGCGGAAGCCGGTGAACCAGCTGTCCGACGTGGCGTTGCCGTCGACCTCCGCGGAACCGGTCTTCGCGCCGATGTCACCGCCCAGGCCGGACATCGCCCGCTGCGCGGTGCCCTGGGTGGCGGTGAGCCGCATCATCTCCTTGAGCTGCGCGGCCGTACCCGCCGGCAGGCCCTTCGCCTGCGCGAGCTGCCGGCCGTCCAGCTCGGGGGAGACCAGGTACGGCTGGCGGAAGGCGCCGGTGACGGCGGTGGCCGTCACGGAGGCCATGGTCAGCGGGTTCATCTGCACCTGGCCCTGGCCGATGGCGTTCGCCGCCCGGTCCGGACCGCCGACGGCCGGCACGCTGCCGTCGAAGGAGGCGATGCCGGTCTTCCAGTCGTCCCGGCCGAGCCCGAACCGCTCCTGCGCCTCCTGGGTGAGCGAGGCGTCGGTGAGCGGCTCCTCGTCGATCAGCTTGATGAAGGCGGTGTTGCAGGAGCGCAGGAAGCTGTCGGCGAGGGTGGCGCCCTCGTTCGGCGCCATGCCGGTGAGGTTCTTGAAGGTCTGGCTCTTCCAGACCGCGGTGTCCGTGCAGGGCGCGGGGCCGTTCATGGAGGTCACGCCGTTGTCGATGAGCATCGCGGCGGTGATGATCTTCATGGTGGAGCCGGGGGCGACCTGGCCCTGGAAGGCCGCGTTGAAGCCGTCGTCGCGGTGGTTGGCCACGGCCAGCACCTCGCCGGTGCTGGGCTTCAGCGCCACCACCGACGACTCGGGGTACGCCCGCACCGCCTTCTCGGCGGCCGCCTGCACCCCGGCGCTGAGCGTGGTGCGCAGCGTGCCCGGCTCGCCCGCGGCGAGGGTGAGCAGCGGGGTGTCCGCCTCGTCGGCCGCGTGCCGGATCGACAGCTCGACGGCCGGGCTGCCGCCCGCCTCGTCGCCGTACTTCTGCCGCAGGGTGTCCAGGACCGGTCCGAGGGAGGGGTACTTCTCCTTCGTCAGCACGGTGCCGTCGCGGTCCACCGCCTCGATGGGCGGCTGCGCGGACTCGCCGGTGACGAGGGTGTCGCCGTCCCTCAGGTCCGGGTGGACGACGGACGGCGCCCAGTCGACCAGCGCGCGGCCGGTGGTCTCGCCGCGCACGACGGTCAGCGTGCTGGTGTAGCGCAGGGACTCGGAGACGCCGTCGAAGGAGACGGTCGCCTTCACCGTGAACGGCACGGTGGTGCCGCGCGGGGCGCCCGGCGTGATGTCGACCCGGCCGATCCGCGCCTCCTCGCCGTACGCGGTCAGCAGCGCGCCGGCGTCCTGCGCGTCGTTCGTGTACGACGCGGCCTCGGCGGCCCGCCCCGTCTCCCAGGCGCCGAAGAACGCCTCGGTCGTCTCACGCACCTCGTCCCGGTCCGGGGGCCCCGACTTCGGCGTGTCCGACGCGGCGGAACCGCCGCCCCCGCCGCCGACGGCCGAGACGATGTTGTACGCCCCGTACCCGGCCCCGCCGACCATCACGGCGAACACGCCGCCTATGACGGCGACCTTGACCCCCCTGCCCATCGGCCGATCCCTCCCCCCGGCCGGGCCCCGCATCTCCTGAACGCGTTCAAAAGCACCGGCACGTGCCGAACTCTATGCGCTGCCCGCACCCGACGGGGCCTGAGTTCTGGATCGTTGTCCCAAAGAGACCCGTGCCGGGCGGTCCCGCCTCGCGAGCCCGGCGTGAGGGGCCGACCGCCACGGCACGGAGGGGAGTCCGTCTTCGGTGACCCGGACACCCGGGGCACTTCCGGCACGCAGACGGTGACCGCGGCCCGTCTCCACGGCACCGCCACCGCCCGGGCCTGGGACCGGCTCCACCCGCGACTGACCCATCGCTCGGCCTGGACCGCTGAGCCGGGCGCCCTGCCGGTGATCGGGGGGACCGTGATCCGTCCGCGGGCCGGGCATCTGCCCAGGGGCGCGACGCCCGAGCCGGTATGGCTGTGGTGACCGGGCGCCGGCACCGCCACAGCCGGCGTCGACCGTCCGTGGCAGGCGTCTCTGCGCCGCTTCGGCATCGAGCACACCTTCCGCCTGTTCGAGCAGGCCTGGGCCGGACCTGTCCGAAGAACCGCACCCCCGAGGTCGCTGACCGCTGGACCTGGCTGATCGTCGCAGCCTTCACCCGGCTCCGGCCCGCCCGGCCGCCGGCGGCGGACCTCCGGCGGCCGGGGGAGAAGCCGATGCCGCCCGCCGGACTCGCCCCGCCCGCGTCCGTCGCGACGTCCGGCGCCTCCGGCCGAAGGCCGCCTGCCCGGCCGGAGCACCGAAATCCTTCCGGCCCGGCCCGGGGCGGCCACCCGGCCGCAGGGACCACCGGCCCACCGCACGCCATGACGCGCACACCGTCCGCGAACCCGGCCCCGCGGAGCGACGCACGAAGAAGTCCACGACCCCACGTTCCCGCCGCACAGCAGCGGCATACCGCGACCACGGCAACCACCACCGCCCAGTAGCGTCCCTCCGGCGCCTCCCGGCGCCTCCCGGCGGCCCCCGGGTCCCTCAGACGCGGTCCTGGAAGACGATGTACCAGGGGTACGTCCCCACCACGGCGCCGTCGGCCGTCACGGCCTCCAGCGTGTAGAAGTACGTGTTCCCCTTCGTCGCCGTGGCGTCCTCCCACGTCCGGGCGTCCGCCGGGAGCAGTCCGTCGTGCTGGGGCTCGTACGCCTTGGTCGCCGGGTTCCACCGGCTCACGCGGTAGCCGGTGACCGTGGCGCAGCGGGCCGTGTCGGTGCACTGCCAGTCGACGGACGGACGGGTGGCCGTCCGGTTGTGGCCCGGACCGCCGAGGCTCCAGTCCCGGGTGACGGTCACGGACGGCCGGACATCGAGCTCGGTGGCCTCGACCACGGTGACCTTCGGGTCGCTCGGGCGCAGCGCGTTGCCCCAGTGGTCCTTGGCCGTCACCGCGTACACGTGCGTCTCGCCGTCCGGCAGGTTGCCGCAGAGGATCGCCAGCCAGTTGCCCGTGCCCTCCCAGCAGGTGTCCGGGCCGAGCCACTTGACCGTGCCGTCGGCCTGCCGGACGCCCTTCCACACCACGTACTCGTCGATGTCGTCCTCTGGCGAGGCGGCCCAGCTCACCAGCATGCCGTCGTCGCGCGGGGTGACCTTCACGCCGGTGACCGGGCCGGGCGGCACGCTGTCGCCGGTGCGGACGACGAGCGGGGCGGAGTACGCCGACTCGTTGCCGTCCGGGTCCACTGCCGTGACGGCGTACGTCACGTACGTGTTCACGGGCATGTCCCGGTCGACGCACGCGCCCCTGTTGCTCGCCTCGTCGCTCCCCTCGTCGGCGCAGGTCACCTCGGTGCGGGCGGCCGGGTCGAAGGTCTTGCCGGGCGAGCGGTACACGCGGTAGTGCCCGCCGTTGCCGAAGTCCTCGGACCAGCGGCCGCCAGGCGCCGTCCAGTACACCGCGGTGTAGCCGGGACGGGCGAGGGAGTTCAGGCCGGCCGGGGACCCCGGCGGCGTACGGTCGACGCCGTCGCCGGTGACTGCGGCATACGCCCCCGGGTTGCCGAGCGCGTCGACGCCGCGGACGCGGTAGTACTGGTTCGCGTTCACGGGGGCGTCGGTCCGGTAGGACGTCGTGGTCGTCGTGCCCAGCAGCTCGAACGGGCCGGTGGCCGAGGAGGCCGCGTACACCTGGTACTTCGCGGCGTCGCCGACGGCCTGCCAGTTCAGGGTGGCCCACCAGGCGTCGCTGACGACCGTGAGGCCGGCCGGGGCGGCCGGGCCGGTGCGGTCGGCGGTGGTGGCGGTCACGTCGAGGCTGCCGGTGGACTCGCGGCCGGCCTTGTCGACGGCTCGGACCTCGTACAGGAAGGTCTGGCCGGTGGCGGGCGGGGCGTCGACGAAGGACCGGGTGGTCAGCAGGGACGCTCCGCTGACCCTGGCCCAGCTGGTGGTGCTCAGCCGGCGGTACACGCGGTACCCGGCGATGTCCATCTCCTTGTTGGCGGCCCAGCGCAGGGTGGTCCTGGCCGTCGCCCGGTCGTACGCGGCGGTGAGGCCGGTCGGGGCGAGCGGCTTGACCCTGTCGACGGCGGCCTGGGTGCGCGGGGCGTACGTGAAGGCGGCGGAGGCGTAGCCGGTCCAGGCGACGTAGTCCACGCGGATCGTGTGCTTGCCGGCCGGGATGGTGAGGTCGACGGTCCTGCGGGCGGTGGTGGAGACGTTCTTCCACAGGTCGATCTTCCGTACACCGTCGACGTAGACGCGCATGCCGTCCTGCGTGGCGGCGGAGAGCCGGAAGGGGCCGCCGGAGCCGAAGTCACGGCTGAGGGACCAACGGACGGAGAAGTTGTCCTTGGGCAGCGTGACGCCGGCCGGGTCGCCGTACCCGTATTTCTCGCTGATGACGGTGTCGCAGACGGTGAGCTTCGGCGTGCCGCTGAAGGTGGCGTTGCCGAAGTACTGCGCCCGCCAGGCGGGAGAGGCGCAGGTGACCGCCGCGGCGGCGGGGGCGGCGGTGATCAGGCCGCCGGTGGTGGCGAGCGCGGCCGTCGCGGCCAGCGCGGACAGCCGGGTACGAGTCATCACGGAGAAAGGGCCCCTTCCGGACCAAGGCGGATCACGTGCACGGTCAGACGCTTGTGTGACTGGTGAGCCGGGGGCAGGGTTGTCCCCGGCTCACGCACGTTTTCCGGGCGACGTCCCGGCCGCTCACCCGTAGCGGCGCGGCGTCCGGGCGACACGCCTGGAGCTGTCGTACCGGTCGACGGCGGCAGCCGGAGCGGACTCCTGGAGCGATGTTCTCGAGGGCTTTCCCCCAGGTATGCCCCAGCGCGGCCTCGAGCGACGGAGAAGTCGCGGGTGAGAGAGGCCGAGGGGAGCCCGCTGCACATCCGCTGCGGGCCCGGTGACGGGCCGTCTCGTGGGCCGTCCGAGAGTGGCCCACGACAACCGCCGTCGACCGGCGACGACCACGGGGACGCGGCGGACCGCCGCGCCCCCGTGGCCTGTCCGCCCAGCTAGACCCACGTGTCCAGCCACATCCGCGACCGCCAGTCGTCGATCGGGATCGGGGTGCCCGTGTAGATCGGCCAGAAGTAGATGAAGTTCCAGAGGATCAGGAGGGTCACCACGCCCGCCGCCGTCGCGCCCGCCACGCGGCGGGTGTCGGTGGAGCGGGGCGGGCCGACGACCGCGCCCAGGAGCATCGCCACCGCCAGGCACAGGAACGGCAGGAAGACGACCGCGTAGAAGTAGAAGATCGTGCGTTCCTGGTACAGGAACCAGGGGGCGTAGCCGGCGGCGATGCCGCAGGCGATCGCGCCCGCGCGCCAGTCGCGGCGGAAGAACCAGCGCCACAGCACGTACACCAGGGCGAGGCAGCCCACCCACCACAGCATCGGCGTGCCGAGGGCCAGGACCTCCTGCGCGCACTTCTCGCCCGCGTCCGCCGGGCAGCCGTCCACGCCCGGCGCGGGCGACTCGTAGAAGTACGACACCGGCCGCCCGGCGACGATCCAGCTCCACGGGTTGGACTCGTACGTGTGCGGCGAGGAGAGGCCGACGTGGAAGTCGTACACCTGGGTCTCGTAGTGCCACAGGCTGCGCCACCAGTCGGGGAACAGCCACGACCAGTCGCTCCGCCGGCCGTCGCGGGTGGCCCAGTCGCGGTAGTAGCCGCCGCTGCCGTCGGTGGCGGAGAGGATCCAGCCGGTCCAGGACGCGAAGTACGTGACCACCGCCACCGGCACCGTCGACAGGAACGCCCGGCCCAGGTCCCGCCTCAGCACCGCCCGCCGGGGCCGGACCGCGCCCGCGACCCGGCGCGCGCCGACGTCCCACAGCACGGACATCACGCAGAACGCGGCCATGATGTACAGGCCGTTCCACTTGGTGCCGATCGCCAGGCCCAGCATCAGGCCCGCCGCCAGCCGCCAGGGGCGGAAACCGATCCGGGTGCTCTCGGCGGCCTCCACGTCCGGGCGGGCGCGCCCGTCCGCGTCCACCGGCAGCGCGGCGGCCAGCTTCGCGCGGGCCCTGTCCCGGTCGATCAGCAGGCAGCCGAAGGCGGCCAGCACGAAGAACATCAGCACGCCGTCGAGCAGCGCGGTGCGGCTCATCACGAAGTGCAGCCCGTCCACCGCCATCAGCGCGCCCGCGAGGCAGCCGAGGAACGTGGAGCGGAACAGCCGCCGCCCGATCCGGCACAGCATCAGCACCGACAGCGTGCCGAGCAGCGCCGTCATGAACCGCCAGCCGAACGGGTCGAAGCCGAACAGCAGCTCGCCCAGCCCGATGACGTACTTGCCGACCGGCGGA
Organism: Streptomyces sp. DH-12; assembly: GCF_002899455.1. Classification (GTDB taxonomy): domain Bacteria; phylum Actinomycetota; class Actinomycetes; order Streptomycetales; family Streptomycetaceae; genus Streptomyces. The sequence continues at coordinate 4,474,938 of NZ_PPFB01000001.1, forward strand.
TGGACCACGTACGCCGCGTCCGTGGGGATCGGGACGTCGCCGCCCGAGTCCAGGACGAGCCGGTTGACCTCCTTGTCCCAGTTGACCTCGAACCCGCGGTGGACGAGCGCCCACGCGTCCTTCGCGTAGTACGTCTCGTCGAATATCACCGCCCTGGGACTGCCCAGGTTCCAGAACCGCAGCACCCCCGCCACCAGCGTCACCAGCAGCGGGCCCCCCCACCCCGACCAGCGGACGAGACGGCCGGCCGGCACCGGGGGCACGCCGAGCGTCTTCCACAGCCGGCCCGACGGCCCGGTGTACGGCGGGACCAGGCGGTCGCGGACGTCCCCTCCGGCGGCGGACGTCCGGTGGCCGAAACGCCGCAGCCGGTGCTGCCACGTCTGCCGCTGGTCGAGCGGCGGCTGCTCCTGGCGGGTGTCCGTGGAGGACGCGGTACTGGTCACCGCGCCATCGTAGGGAAAGGCGCTGTGCGAGTCCCGCGCATGGGCGGTATGCCCCGCCTCCGTCCGCTCCTGGGAGGATGACCCCGTGACCGGAACCCTCGTACTCGCAGGCACCCCCATCGGCGATATCTCCGACGCGCCGCCCCGGCTCGCCGAGGAACTCGCCGGAGCCGACGTCGTCGCCGCCGAGGACACGCGGCGGCTGCGCCGGCTGACCCAGGCGCTCGGCGTCACCCCCAAGGGGCGGGTGGTGTCGTACTTCGAGGGCAACGAGACCGCCCGCACGCCCGAACTGGTCGAGGAACTGGCGGGCGGCGCGCGGGTGCTGCTCGTCACCGACGCCGGCATGCCGTCCGTGTCCGACCCCGGCTACCGGCTGGTCGCCGCGGCCGTCGAACGGGACGTCCGGGTCACCGCGGTGCCGGGACCGTCCGCCGTGCTCACCGCGCTCGCCCTGTCCGGGCTGCCCGTCGACCGGTTCTGCTTCGAGGGGTTCCTGCCCCGCAAGGCGGGGGAGCGGCTGGGCCGGCTGCGGGAGGTCGCGGACGAACGCCGCACCCTCGTCTACTTCGAGGCCCCGCACCGCCTCGACGACACCCTCGCCGCGATGGCCGAGGTGTTCGGCGCCGAGCGCCGCGCCGCCGTCTGCCGCGAGCTGACGAAGACGTACGAGGAGGTCCGGCGCGGCCCGCTGGCCGAGCTGGCCGCGTGGGCGGCCGAGGGCGTGCGCGGGGAGATCACCGTGGTCGTCGAGGGCGCACCCGAGAAGGGCCCCGAGGAGACCGACGACGCCGAGCTGGTGCGCCGGGTGCGGGTGCGCGAGGAGGCGGGCGAGCGGCGCAAGGAGGCCATCGCGGCGGTCGCGGCGGAGGCCGGGCTGCCGAAGCGGCAGGTGTTCGACGCGGTGGTGGCGGCCAAGAACGCGGGGGAGCTGCCGTAGGGCAGGGGGCGGCCGGGAACGCGGGGGAGCTGCCGCAGGGACCGTAGGGCGGGGGGCTGCCGTAGGAGCCGGGGCTTCCGCGGGAGGGGTGCGCGCCGCTTCCGTAGGATCGGGAGCATGCCTGCCAACGACCCCGGCAAGAACGCCGCGCCGCCGCTCCCGGAACCCCTGCGGGTGCCGGTCGCGGACTCCCACACGCACCTCGACATGCAGTCCGGCACGGTCGAGGAGGCCCTCGCCAAGGCCGCGTCGGTGGGGGTGACGACCGTGGTGCAGGTCGGCTGCGACCTCAAGGGGTCCCGGTGGGCGGCCGAGACGGCGGCGGCGTACGACGCCGTGCACGCGACGGTCGCGCTGCATCCCAACGAGGCGCCCCGCATCGTGCTCGGCGACCCCGAGGGAGGGTGGTCGCGGCAGGGCGCCCGCGAGCCGGGCGGGGACGCGGCGCTGGACGACGCGCTCGCCGAGATCGACCGGCTGGCCGCGCTGCCGCAGGTCAAGGGCGTCGGCGAGACCGGCCTCGACCACTTCCGCACCGGTGAGGAGGGCAGGCAGGCGCAGGAGCGGTCCTTCCGCGCGCACATCGAGATCGCCAAGCGGCACGGCAAGACGCTGGTCATCCACGACCGCGACGCCCACGCGGACGTGCTGCGCGTGCTGAAGGAGGAGGGCGCCCCCGAGCGCACCGTCTTCCACTGCTACTCCGGGGACGCGGAGATGGCGGAGATCTGCGCCCGCGCCGGCTACTACATGTCGTTCGCCGGCAACGTCACCTTCAAGAACGCGCAGAACCTGCGGGACGCGCTGGCCGTCGCCCCGCTGGAGCTGGTGCTGGTGGAGACCGACGCGCCGTTCCTCACCCCGGCGCCCTACCGCGGGCGGCCCAACGCCCCCTACCTGGTGCCGGTCACCGTGCGTGCCATGGCCGCCGTGCGCGGCATCGACGAGGACACCCTGGCCACCGCGCTCGGCGCCAACACCGCCCGCGCCTTCGGTTACTGAGGACCCGGCCGTGCGCCACGCTCCGTGGCCGTGCCGCTCGGGGGGCGGCCGGCGCTCGGCCGGGTTCCGGGAGCCCCCTCGGGGGTTCCCGGCGGCCGGCCCCGGAGCGTGCCGGCGTGAGCACCACCCCGCGGTTCGGGACGTGCCGGAGGACGTGCCCGGCGCACGCCGTGCGCGGCGGGATCCACGGGGCGGAGACCGTGCCCGCTCCGCCCCGTCCCGCCCCGCTCCGCCGCGCGCCCGCCCGACCGTCGTCCCGGCGGTGGCCGCACCGCGGGGAGCGGCTGCGCGGACGACGGCACCCGCGGTGACCGGGGCGGACCCGGCCGCCCCGTACCCTTGTCCCGTGACCAGCCCCACCCCCGACGCCCTCCTGGGCCCCGCCGACGTCCGTGAACTGGCGGCCGCCCTCGGCGTACGGCCCACCAAGCAGCGCGGCCAGAACTTCGTCATCGACGCCAACACGGTCCGCCGTATCGTGCGTACCGCCGAGGTCCGCCCCGACGACGTGGTCGTCGAGGTCGGCCCCGGGCTCGGCTCGCTCACGCTGGCGCTGCTGGAGGCCGCCGACCGGGTCACGGCGGTGGAGATCGACGACGTGCTGGCCGGTGCGCTGCCCGCCACCGTCGCCGCCCGCATGCCGGAGCGCGCCGGCCGGTTCGCGCTCGTCCACTCCGACGCCATGCACGTCACCGAGCTGCCCGGTCCGGCCCCGACCGCGCTGGTCGCGAACCTCCCCTACAACGTCGCCGTCCCGGTGCTGCTGCACATGCTCGAGACCTTCCCGAGCATCGAGCGCACCCTGGTGATGGTCCAGGCCGAGGTCGCCGACCGGCTCGCCGCCGCCCCCGGCTCGAAGGTGTACGGCGTCCCCTCGGTCAAGGCCAACTGGTACGCCGAGGTGAAGCGGGCCGGGGCCATCGGCCGCACCGTCTTCTGGCCCGCGCCGAACGTCGACAGCGGCCTGGTGTCGCTGGTGCGGCGCGTGGAGCCGCTGAAGACCACCGCGACCCGGCGCGAGGTGTTCGCCGTCGTCGACGCGGCCTTCGCCCAGCGCCGCAAGACGCTGCGCGCCGCCCTCGCCGGATGGGCGGGCTCGGCGGCGGCCGCCGAGGCCGCGCTGGTCGCGGCGGGCGTCTCGCCGCAGGCGCGGGGGGAGTCGCTGACCGTCGAGGAGTTCGCCCGTATCGCCGAGCACGGGCCGCGGCACGCGTCCGACAAGGAGCCCGGTCAGCAGTGAGCGTCACCGTCCGCGTCCCCGCCAAGGTCAACGTCCAGCTCTCGGTCGGCGCGGCCCGCCCCGACGGCTTCCACGAGCTGGCCAACGTCTTCCTCGCGGTCGGCCTGTACGACGAGGTGACCGCCACCCCGTCGCCGGACGGGCTGCGGATCACCTGCGACGGACCCGACGCCGCCCAGGTTCCCCTCGACCGCACCAACCTCGCCGCCCGCGCCGCCCTGGCCCTCGCCGAGCGGTACGGCCGGACGCCGGACGTCCATCTGCACATCGCCAAGGACATCCCCGTCGCGGGCGGCATGGCCGGCGGCAGCGCGGACGGCGCGGGCGCCCTGCTCGCCTGCGACGCGCTGTGGGGCACCGGCGCGAGCCGCGGGGAACTGCTCGACATCTGCGCCGAGCTGGGCAGCGACGTGCCGTTCAGCCTGGTCGGCGGGGCGGCGCTCGGCACCGGGCGGGGCGAGAAGCTGACCGGGCTGGAGGTCGGGGGCGTCTTCCACTGGGTGTTCGCCATGGCCACCCGGGGACTGTCCACGCCGGCGGTCTTCCGCGCGTTCGACCGGCTCGGCGAGGGGCGCGACATCCCGGAGCCGGTCGCGTCCCGGCCGCTGCTCGACGCCCTCGCCGAGGGCGATCCGGACGCCCTCGCCGCCACCGTCACCAACGACCTCCAGCCGGCCGCCCTGTCCCTGTTCCCGGAACTGTCGGACACCCTCGCGGCAGGCCGCGAGGCGGGCGCCCTCGCCGCCCTGGTCTCCGGCTCGGGCCCGACGACGGCCTTCCTCGCCCGCGACGAGGAGGAGGCGGGAGCGATCGCCGAGGCGCTGGAGTCCTCGGCCGCTTGCCGCACGGTGCGCACGGCGACCGGGCCGGTGCCGGGGGCGACGGTGATGTAAGAGTCGGGTCAGAGCTCGTCGATGGCCGTCAGGTCGATGTCGATGCCGTACGGCTTGTCCACCTTGATCCGGTCGCGGTGCATGCCCATGTGCACGTACGCACGAGTGAGCGGGTCCAGTTCGTAGACATGGATGAGCGGCGTCCGGCCGCTGCCGTCCCGCTCGACCCTCCAGAAGTGGGGGATGCCGGCGGCGCCGTACTTGTACGGCTTGGTCGTACGGTCGCGGGACTCCGAGTCCGGGGACACGACCTCGACGGCCAGCACGACGTCCTGCGCCTGATAGCTCGTCTGGTCCGGGCCGCGGACCGCGTCGGCGCGGACCACGCTCACATCGGGCTCCGGTCCGTTGCGCCGGTCCAGGACGATGGTCATTTCGCGCTTCACCCTGTACTTCTTCGGCACGCTCTGCCGCAGGCCACTCACCAGCAGGTCGATCACATCTGCGTGGAAATTGCGCTGCGGACTCACGGTGACGAGGCTCCCGTCGATCAGCTCGGTGTGCGGCGGGAGATCAGGCAGGGTGAACAGGTCGTCCACGGTGTAGCCGTCCGGGGGCGGCACCGGCCAGCGGCGGTGCTCTGCGGGCTCGGCGGTCATGAGTCCTCCCCTGGACGGGATCCTGCTGCCTGCCCACCACGGTAGTCGCCCGATTCCGATCACGTCATCACAAAGGGTGACCATCTCCTCGCGTCACGGCCGCCCTCCGGCAGGGCCTACGCTGGAAAGCTGATCGATCCACCGGGCAGGAGAGAAATGGCCGTCAATCTGGTCAATGTCGAGAACGTCAGCAAGGTGTACGGCACGCGTGCGCTGCTGGACGGGATCTCCCTCGGCGTCTCCGAGGGCGACCGGATCGGGGTCGTGGGGCGCAACGGGGACGGCAAGACCACGCTGATCCGCATGCTGGCCCGGCTCGAGGAGGCGGACAGCGGGCGCGTCACGCACTCCGGCGGGCTGCGGCTCGGCGTGCTCACGCAGCACGACTCGCTCGACCCCGGGGCCACCGTCCGGCACGAGGTCATCGGCGACATGGCCGACCACGAGTGGGCCGGGAACGCCAAGGTCCGCGACGTGCTCACCGGACTGTTCGGCGGACTCGACCTGCCCGGCTTCCCCAAGGGACTCGACACCGTCATCGGGCCGCTGTCCGGCGGCGAGCGGCGCCGGATCGCGCTCGCCAAGCTGCTCATCGAGGAGCAGGACCTGATCGTCCTCGACGAGCCGACCAACCACCTCGACGTCGAGGGCATCGCCTGGCTCGCCGAGCACCTGCGCGACCGCCGCTCCGCGCTCGTCTGCGTCACCCACGACCGGTGGTTCCTCGACCAGGTCTGCACCCGCATGTGGGACGTGCAGCGCGGCACCGTCCACGAGTACGAGGGCGGCTACTCCGACTACGTCTTCGCCCGTGCCGAGCGCGAGCGCATCGCCGCCACCGAGGAGGCCAAGCGGCAGAACCTGGTCCGCAAGGAGCTGGCCTGGCTGCGGCGCGGCGCCCCCGCCCGCACCTCCAAGCCGCGCTTCCGCGTCGAGGCCGCCAACGAGCTGATCAAGGACGTGCCGCCGCCGCGCGACAGCAGCGAGCTGATGAAGTTCGCCTCCTCCCGGCTGGGCAAGACGGTGTTCGACCTGGAGGACGTGACCGTCCAGGCCGGGCCGAAGGTGCTGCTGAAGCACGTGACCTGGCAGCTCGGCCCCGGCGACCGCATCGGCCTGGTCGGCGTCAACGGCGCCGGCAAGACGTCCCTGCTGCGGGCGCTCGCCGAGGCCGCCCGCAGCGAGGGCGAGACGCAACCCGCCGAGGGGCGGATCCGCGTCGGCAGGACGGTCAAGCTGGCCTACCTGTCGCAGGAGGTCGCCGAACTCGACCCCGAGTGGCGGGTGCTGCAGGCCGTGCAGCAGGTGCGGGAGCGCGTCGACCTCGGCAAGGGCCGCGAGATGACCGCGGGCCAGCTCTGCGAGACCTTCGGCTTCAACAAGGAGAAGCAGTGGACGCCCGTCGGGGACCTGTCCGGCGGTGAGCGCCGCCGCCTCCAGCTGCTGCGGCTGCTGATGGACGAGCCCAACGTGCTCTTCCTCGACGAGCCCACCAACGACCTCGACATCGAGACCCTGACCCAGCTCGAGGACCTCCTCGACGGCTGGCCCGGCTCCATGATCGTCATCTCCCACGACCGGTTCTTCGTCGAGCGCACCACCGACCGCGTCTTCGCCCTGCTCGGCGACGGCACCCTGCGGATGCTGCCGCGCGGCGTCGACGAGTACCTGGAGCGCCGCAAGCGCATGGAGGAGGCCGCCGCCTCCGCCCCGTCCGCCGCTCCGGCCCGGAGCGCGGCGCCCGAGAAGAGCGCCGCCGACCAGCGCGCCGCGAAGAAGGAACTCCAGCGGATCGAGCGCCAGCTGGACAAGATCTCGGCCAGGGAGGCCACCCTCCACGCCGCCATCGCCGAGAACGCCACGGACTTCGCGAAAGTGGCCGAACTGGACGCCGAGCTGCGGGACCTGGCCGGTCAGCGCGACGAACTGGAGCTGCGCTGGCTGGAACTCGCCGAGGACGCCTGACCGGCGTGAAAGCCGCGTCACGCGCCCGCGCGCGGGGAGCGCGCGCCGCGTGAAGAGGGCGTGGAGGCACGTAACGGACGCATCACAGGCCGGTCCTCCCTTGGGAACAGGGGAGGACGCGGCCCGGTGGCGTGTCGGTGCCGGGTGATAGAAAGAGCCGTCTGGTAAGTGACCGACGACGACTCTGGGTCATCACGTACCTCAGGGCGTGGCTAAAAATCAGTGAGCAAGGGGGAACGCGCTGATGACTCAGCCGCCCAACCAGCCGCCTCAGGGCGGCTTCGGACCGCCGCAGGATCCGCCGCCGGGCGGTGGCTTCGGACCGCCGCAGACCCCGCCGCCCCCGCAGGACCGGCCGTCCGGCGCCCCGCAGCCCGGGTACGGCCACCCGCAGCAGCCTCCGCAGCAGCCCGGCCCCTACGCCTCCGGGCCGTACGGCCCGCCCGGCCCGTACGGACAGCCGCAGCAGCCGGGCCCGTACGGCCAGCAGCCCGGGTACGGCCACCCGCAGCAGCCCCAGTTCCCCGGCGCGCCCGGCACCCCGCCCGGCGGCGGCTCCCGCAACCCGTTCAAGGGCAAGCCGCTGCTCGTCGCCGCCGCCGCGGTGGCGGTCGCGCTGATCGTCGGCGGCACGGTGTGGGCCGTCTCCGGCGACGACGGGAAGAAGGAGCCGGTCGCCCAGAAGACCGACGACCCCGAGCCGGGCGAGCCCAGCGGCGCCCCGGTCAACCCGGGCGACGGCAGCGGCGACGGCGGCGAGGACCCGCAGGACCTCAACGAGGGCCGTCGGGCGGGCGAGTCCAAGGTGCTCTGGTACAAGGAGGCGCCCGACGCCCCCGGTTCCGGCGCCGAGGCCCCCGGCCTGTGGGTCACCGGCAGGACCGCGGTCAAGGCGGCCTACAAGGACCTCTACGGGTACGACGTCACCGACGGCACGCCCGCCTGGGACACCCTCACCTTCCCGCACAAGATCTGCGCGGTCACCCCGCAGAAGACGGCCGACGACAAGATCGTCGTCGCGCACATGAGCAGCGGCGGCGACCGCGCCAAGTGCAACCAGCTCCAGCTCGTCGACCTCGCCACCGGCGAGAAGGGCTGGACCCAGGAGGTCGCCGACGGCGACCTGTTCGACACCGTGGTGTCCATCGAGATGTCCCTCACCGGCAACACGCTGATGGTGGGCCGCTCCCAGTCCGGCACGGCGTACGACGTGCGCTCCGGCAAGAAGCTGTTCGACTCCAAGCGGTACGGCGACGCCCCCTGCTTCCCGGCCGCGTTCGCGGGCGGCGAGCGACTGATCCAGGTCGCGTCCTGCGGCGCCGGCGGCGCCAACGCCCACGACGAGGTCCGCGAGCTCGACCCCGCCACCGGCAAGGCCAAGTGGACCTACCGGTACGCCAAGGGCTGGAGGGTCGAGCGCGCCTTCTCCGTCGACCCGCTGGTCGTCTACGCCACCAAGCAGGAGGAGGGCAGCGACAAGAAGTCGTGGAACATCGCCGCCTTCACCGCCGCCGGCAAGCTGCGCTCGCAGGTCTCCGTCGACGAGAAGTTCGACCCCGGCTGCGGCTGGGCCATCCTCGCGCGTGACCTCCAGGGCTGCGACGGCGTCGTCGTCGCGGGCGACACCCTCTACCTGCCGACCGCCGCGACCACCGGGGCCAACGAACTGGTCGCCATCAGCCTCGCCGACGGCAAGGAACTGTGGCGCGAGTCCTCCCCCGTGGAGGAGCCGATGGTCCCGGTGAAGGTGGAGAACGGCAGGCTGATCGCGTACGTCGAGCCGTCCTACGACGCCGGCGGCCGCGTCGTCGCCCTGCCGGTCAGCGGCGCGAGCCACGAGCCGGCCGTGCTGATGCAGAACCCGCAGGCGGTCGCCGACATCGAGAACGGCTTCTTCAGCAAGGCGATCGACTGGGTCGACGGCCGCTTCTACCTGTCGACCACCCGGCTGACCGGCAATGACGACGCGAAGGAGAAGTTGATGCTCGCCTACGGCAAGTGAGGCCGTGAGCGCCGTCCACGTCACTTCCCCGCCGCCCGCCGTCCCCTTCCCCGAGGTACCCACGTCATGACCCAGCCTCCCCCGCCGCCCCACCAGCCCCCGCAGCAGCCGGGGTTCGGGCCGCCGCAGGGACCGTCGGAGCCGCAGCAGCCGCCGCAGCAGCCGACGTCCCCGGCACCCGCCACGCCGCCCGCTCCGCAGGCGCCTTCCGGGCAGCCGCCGCAGCAGCCGCCCGCGCAGCCGCCTGCCGGGCCTGATCTGACCAAGGCGCCCCAGCCGGGCTACGGCTACCCGCAGGCGCCGGGGACGCCGCCGCCCGCCGCCCCGCCGACGGCTCCGCAGGGGCCCGGCTACGGCTACCCGCAGCAGCCGCCCGCCGGTTACGGCTACCCCGCCCAGCAGCAGCCGCCCGCCGGTTACGGCTACCCCGCCCAGCAGCCCGGCCCGTACGGTCAGCCCGGCCCGTACGGCCCGCCCGGGCCCTACGGCCAGCCGCAGCAGCCGGGACCGTACGGGCAGCAGTCCCCGTACGTCCACGCGCAGCCGACCGTGCCGATGCAGGCGCAGGCCGGACAGCAGGGCGGCGGACGCAAGATCAACGCCCAGGTGGCCATCATCGTGTCGGCCGTCGTGGCGATCGCCCTGATCGTCGGCGCCGGCGTCTGGTACTCGTCCTCGTCCGGCAAGGACGACGACAGGCGGACCACCGCCGAGGGCGGCGACGGCAAGGGCGAGAAGGGCGACGGCCAGGGCGACGGCGGTTCCGGCGCCGGGGGCGCCACCTCCGGCGAGGCGGAGGAGAAGGCGCCGGCCGACACGGGCTCCAAGGTGCTGTTCCAGGTGCCCGCGCCCCAGGTGCCCAAGGGCGTCTCGAGCGTCCCCACCTCCGGTTCCTGGCTGACCGACACCGTCTACGCCAAGAGCGGGCTGTCGGAGATCACCGGCTACGACCGCAGGACCGGCACCAAGAAGTGGACGCTGGACCTGCCCGGCCCGGTGTGCGCGGCGACCCCGCACCTCACCGAGGACGACAGGACGGCGATCGTCCACAAGCCGGCCATGCCGACCAAGCAGGACCCCAAGTCCTGCACGCAGGTCGCACTGATCGACCTCGAGGCCGGCAAGACGGTGTGGACGAAGACCGCCAAGTCCGGCACCATGCCGGTCAGCTTCAACAACGTGACGCTCAGCGGCGGCACCGTCGCGGCCGGCAGCACCAGCGGCGGCGCCGCCTGGGACATCGCCACCGGCCAGGAGCGGTGGGCGCCGAAGACGTCCGACGCCTGCTACGACTCCGGGTACGGCGGCGGCGCCAAGCTCGTCGCGGTCCGCCGGTGCGGCACGTACGACGAGCGCCAGCTGCACATCCAGGTCGTCGACCCCGCGTCGGGCGACGTCACCGCCGAGTACACGATGGACAAGGGCATCGAGTACGCGGCCGTCGTCTCCACCGACCCGCTGGTCGTGGCCGCCGACGTCGGCGACAGCGCCGGTGACGGCAGCGGCATCTCCGACTTCTTCTCCGTCGACAACAGGACCGGCAAGCTGCGCGCCCGCATCTCCGCGCCGGGCGACGAGTTCGCCGCCCGCTGCGACGGCATCTACAAGCTGGAGAACTGCTCGGGCGTCACGGTCGGCAACGACCGGCTGTACATCGCGACCGAGGAGCACGACAGCGGCGGCGAGTCGTACAGCCAGACCAACGAGATCGTGGCCTTCGACCTGTCCACCGGCAAGCAGACCGGTCAGCGCGCCGACGCCGGCGACGACTACGAGATCTACCCGCTGCGCATGGACGGCCCCAACGTGATCGCGTACAAGCGGCCGCCGTACGACAAGGGCGGGCAGATCGTCAGCATCGACGGCGGCTCCTTCAAGGAGACGCTCCTCATGGAGAACCCGTCGACGGAGGCGGTGCGCGACGTGGAGTCCCGCATGTCCCCGGACTACGCGGAGATCCTCTACGGGCAGGGAGGGCTGTACATGTCCTCCGTGTACGCGAGCGACTTCACGAGCCGCGACAAGGAGTACTCGGTGATCGCCTTCGGTACGGGCTGATCGGTTCCGGCTGATCCTCTTCCGGGCCGACACGGCCCCGGACACGGCCACGACCACGGCCCCGCCCCTGTTCAGGGGCGGGGCCGTTCGCGTACCGCTCGTCACGCGTACCGCCCCTCGGACGCTCTTCGCCATCGAACACGGGAATTTCGGTGGTACCGGGCGATTCTCGCCGGTAGGGGGAGCGCGACGTCGAACAAGCGTGTAGCTTCCGGGGGCATCCGGGGGTGTGTTGTCTGGGGGGATGGTTGTCCGATGGGAGTGCGGCTGATGGTGGTCGACGACCACCGACTGCTCGCCGAGGCGCTGGCGTCGGCGCTGAAGCTGCGAGGGCACAGGGTGCTGGCCGCGGCGGCGCCCGCGGCGGGGGCCGCGGATCTGGTGATCAGCAGGGCGCCGGAGGTCTGTCTGCTGGGGACGGCGGCGCCGGCCGGGGCCGGGACGTTCGATCCGGTGGTGAAGATCAAGCGGGAGCGGCCGCAGGTGGCGGTCGTGGTGCTGGGGCCGGTGCCGTCGCCGCGGGGGATCGCGGCGGCGTTCGCGGCGGGGGCGTCGGGGTACGTCCGGCACGACGAGCGGATCGAGGGCGTCGAGCGGGCGATGCTGAAGGCGCGGGCGGGGGAGGCGGCGGTGGCGCCGGCGCTGTTGCAGGGGGCGTTCGGGGAGCTGCTGAACCCGGCGGCCCAGCCGGATGACGAGGGGGCCCGGTTGTTGCAGATGCTGACGCCGAGGGAGGTGGAGGTGCTGGTGCGGGTCGCGGAGGGGGAGGACACGCGGCTGATCGCGGCGGGGATGGGGATCGCGCCGTCCACGGCGCGGACGCATGTGCAGCGGGTGCTGATGAAACTGGGCGTGGGCTCGAGGCTGGAAGCGGCGGCGCTGGCCGCTCGCACGGGGCTCCTCGAGCGTGCGTCGTCACGGCCGTGAGGGGTCGCTGACGGTTGCGGGACAGCGTCCCGCCCGGTGGGGCGGCGAGGTCCGGCGTCCGCGGCGCAGGGTCGCGGTCCGACGGGGGCGGGCACCGCGTCCACGGCCGGCGGGTGGAGCGGGGCCGCGACGGGGGCGGTCGTCCTCGGCCTGGCGCGAGAGTGCGTGCTGGTCAGGCGTGGGGCGAGGACGCGCCGGCCGCTGCGGGCGCCCACCCCACCCCGTCCGCTCCCCGCCGTACGCGGCTGCACCCCGCCCGCGCCGGGTGGTGCAGAGGCGCACGGGGTGCGCGCCCCCCGTCGGTCGAGGGCGCACACCCCGTGCGGGGGAGGGGTGGGTCAGTGGGCGGACGTGTCCTGGTCGTCCGGGACCGTGTCCGGGGGCGGCGGCGCCGTGGGGCGGAGCCAGAGCCACAGGAGGAACAGGAGGCCGAGGATCAGCATCCCCAGCCCCGTCCAGAGGTTGATGTTGACCCCCTCCGCCTTGTCGATGTCGGCGTCCGACGCGGTGAATCCGGCGATCATCACGATCACCCCGTACACCACGAACAACCCACCGATGATCCGCCGGATGTCGAACAACCGGGCGGCCGTCGCGGACTTGGTCTCCAGCTCGGTGATCTCCTTCTGGAGATCGGCCTCGGAGTAGTGATCGGACATGCTCTCTCAATCCTCCCGCGGTCAGAACGAGAACGGGATGTAGCAGGCGGCAGCCAGGATCACCGCGCCCCAGCCCAGCAGCGCCGGCTTGCGGTACCACGCGTCGTCGCCCTCCGCGGGCGGCTCCGCCATGCCGGGCGAGCGGGTGCCGTACACCAGGCCCTGCAGCTCGGCCTGCGGCTTGGGCGCCGTGAACAGCGACACCGCGACCATGACCACCGCGCCCGCCACGAAGCCCGCGATCGCGGAGACGAAGTTGGCGCCCTGGTCGGTGGGGATGTCGATGATGCCCTGCTCGTAGATGACGAAGTAGTTGACCATCGCGGCGGTGGTGCCGGCGAGCAGGCCCCAGAAGCCGGACTTCATGGACGCGCGCTTCCAGAACATGCCGATGATGAAGACGACGAACATCGGCACGTTGAAGAAGGAGAACAGCGTCTGGAGGTAGGCCATGATGTTGGAGAAGGAGCTGGCCAGGAACGCCGTGCCGATCGAGGCCAGGACGCCGATCGCGGTGATCAGGCGGCCGAAGCGGACGTAGTACGCGTCCTCGCGGCCCTTCACCACGTACTTCGCCCAGATGTCGGCGGTGAAGACGGTGTTGAAGGAGGAGACGTTCGCCGCCATGCCCGCCATGAACGCGGCCAGCAGACCGGTCACGGCGATGCCGAGCACGCCGTTGGGCAGGAACTGCTGCATCAGGTAGGGGATCGCGTCGTTGTACTGCAGGTCCGAGCCGGCGGTGCCGATCCGGGGGACCAGCACGGCGGCGACCAGACCGGGGATCATCACCAGGAAGACGATGAAGATCTTCGGGAACGCGGCGATCAGCGGGGTGCGCTGGGCCGCCGAGAGGTTCTTCGCGGACAGCGCGCGCTGCACCTCGGCGAAGTTGGTCGTCCAGTAGCCGAAGGACAGGACGAAGCCGAGACCGAGGACGATGGTCAGCCAGTTGGCGCCGAGCGGGTTGTCGCTGCCGATGCCGGTCCCGCCCCAGGAGGTCATGAAGTCCGCGCCGCGTGACTGCGTGAGGGAGTCGGACAGGCCGTCCCAGCCGCCGACGCTCTTCAGGCTGAGCACGGTGATCGGGATGAGCGCGGCGAGGATGACGAAGAACTGCAGGACCTCGTTGTAGATGGCCGAGGAGAGGCCGCCGAGGGTGATGTAGGCGAGGACGAAGAAGCCGGCGACGACGATGGACACCCACTGGGGCCAGCCCAGCAGGGCCTCGACGACGATGGCGAGCGCGTAGAGGTTCACCCCGGCGATCAGGATGGCGGCGGCCGCGAAGAGGACCGCGCTGAGCAGGTGGGCCGCCTTGTCGAAGCGCAGCAGCAGGAACTCGGGGACCGAGCGGACCTTGCTGCCGTAGTAGAAGGGCATCATCACCAGGCCCAGGAAGACCATGGCGGGGATGGCGCCGATCCAGTACCAGTGCGTGGTGTAGACGCCGTACTGCGCGCTGTTCGCGGCCATGCCGAGGATCTCGGTGGCGCCCAGGTTGGCGGCGATGAACGCGAGCCCGGTGATCCACGCGGGCAGGGAGCGGCCGGAGAGGAAGAAGTCCAGGCTGGTCTTGACCGAGCGGCGGGCGGCGAAGCCGATGCCCAGCACGACGACGAAGTAGATCCCGAGGATCGTGTAGTCCAGCCAGTTGGTGGGGAGCCGAAGCTCCGCGGCCAGGTATGTGGGGGTATGCATACGCACTCGCTTCGTTCGCGAACTGATCCGACGCGGAAGATACGCCTCCGTGTTCAATGACTGAACACGTTCCTGCACGTTCTTTGTTTGATCGTGATGAGACCGCTTGCTGGTGGGTTGTGATGTGTTATGTTCGATTGTGTTGGGTGATTGGCGGGTGCGGAGGAGTGCCACAGTGAAGAAGACCTCGACCCGGCTGGCCGACGGGCGTGAGCTCATCTACTACGACCTCGCCGACGACACCGTGCGCGACGCGGTCGACCGCCGTCCGCTGGACGCCACCGTGACCACGTCCGAGATCCGCCGTGACGAGCTGCTGGGCGACTGCGTCGCCATCGCCTCGCACCGGCAGGGCCGTACGTATCACCCGCCGGCCGACGAGTGCCCGCTGTGCCCGTCGGAGGGCGACCGGCTGAGCGAGATCCCCGACTCGTCGTACGACGTGGTGGTCTTCGAGAACCGCTTCCCCTCGCTCGCCGGCGACTCCGGCCGCTGCGAGGTCGTGTGCTTCACCTCCGACCACCACGCCTCCTTCGCCGGTCTGAGCGAACGGCAGGCGCGACTGGTGCTGGACGCCTGGACGGACCGCACGGCCGAGCTGTCGCATCTGCCCTCCGTTGAACAGGTGTTCTGCTTCGAGAACCGGGGGGCCGAGATCGGGGTCACCCTCCAGCACCCGCACGGGCAGATCTACGCCTACCCCTTCACCACCCCCCGCACCGCCCTGATGCTGCGCCAAGTGGCGGCACACAAGGAGGCGACCGGCGGAGAGAACCTGTTCGACGCCGTGGTCGAGCGGGAACGCGCCGGCGAGCGTGTCGTCCTTGAGGGTGAACACTGGGTGGCGTTCGTGCCGTACGCGGCGCACTGGCCGTACGAGGTCCACCTGTACCCCAGGCGCAGGGTGCCCGACCTGCTGGGACTGGGTGAGGCGGCGCGCGCGGAGTTCCCCCGGATGTACCTGGAACTGCTGAGGCGCTTCGACCGGATCTTCGGGGAGAACGAGCCGCCCACGCCGTACATCGCCGCCTGGCACCAGGCGCCGTTCGGCCCGCCGGCGGAGTCCGCCGGCGTCACGCGCGACGACTTCGCCCTGCACCTGGAGCTTTTCACCATCCGCCGTACGTCCGGCAAGCTGAAGTTCCTCGCGGGCTCCGAGTCCGGCATGAACGTGTTCATCAATGACGTGCCGCCGGAGCGCGCGGCCGAGCGACTGCGGGAGGTAGCGAGTTCATGAGCGGGAAGTACCTGGTCACCGGGGGCGCCGGTTACGTCGGCAGCGTCGTCGCCCAGCATCTGGTCGAGGCCGGTCACGAGGTCGTCGTGCTCGACAACCTCTCCACCGGCTTCCGCGAGGGCGTCCCCGCGGACGCCGCCTTCATCGAGGGCGACATCCGCGACGCCGCCAAGTGGCTGGACCCCTCCTACGACGGCGTGCTGCACTTCGCCGCCTTCTCCCAGGTCGGCGAGTCCGTGCAGAAGCCCGAGAAGTACTGGGACAACAACGTCGGCGGCACCATGGCGCTGCTCGGCGCGATGCGCGAGGCCGGCGTGCGCCGCCTGGTGTTCTCCTCCACGGCCGCCACGTACGGCGAGCCCGAGCAGGTCCCGATCCTGGAGACCGCCCCCACCCGTCCCACCAGCCCCTACGGCGCCTCCAAGCTCGCCGTCGACCACATGATCACCGGCGAGGCGCAGGCCCACGGACTCGGCGCGGTCTCCCTGCGCTACTTCAACGTCGCCGGCGCCTACGGCGCCTACGGCGAGCGCCACGACCCCGAGTCGCACCTCATCCCCCTGGTGCTCCAGGTCGCCCAGGGCCGGCGCGAGGCGATCTCCGTCTACGGCGACGACTACCCGACGCCCGACGGCACCTGCGTCCGCGACTACATCCACGTCGCCGACCTGGCCGAGGCCCACCTGCTCGCGCTGAAGGCGGCCACGCCCGGCGAGCACCTGGTGTGCAACCTCGGCAACGGCAACGGCTTCTCCGTCCGCGAGGTCATCGAGACCGTCCGCAAGGTCACCGGGCACCCGATCCCCGAGGCCGTCGCACCCCGCCGGGGCGGCGACCCCGCGGTCCTGGTGGCGTCCGCCGCCACGGCCCGCGAGAAGCTCGGCTGGAACCCGTCACGCGCGAACCTCGAGGGGATCGTCGCGGACGCGTGGCAGTTCGCGCAGCGGCGCGGCGACCAGAAGGCAACGAAGGGTCAGGGGTCCAGGGCATGAGCGAGTCCAGCGCGGCCACCGCGGAAGCCGTCGCCGAACGGTTCGAGAAGCTGTACGGGAGCGCGCCCGACGGGGTGTGGGAGGCCCCCGGCCGGGTCAACCTCATCGGCGAGCACACCGACTACAACGACGGCTTCGTCATGCCGTTCGCCCTGCCGCACACGGCGGTCGCGGCGGTGTCCCGGCGCGACGACGGCGTGCTGCGCCTGCACTCCGCCGACATCGGCGGCTCCGTCGTGGAGCTCGCCGTCGACGACCTCGCCCCCGAGTCCGACAAGCGCTGGACCGCCTACCCGGCGGGCGTGGTGTGGGCGCTGCGCGAGGCGGGGCACGCGGTCACCGGCGCGGACGTCCACCTGGCCTCCACCGTCCCGGCGGGCGCCGGCCTGTCCTCCTCGGCCGCCCTGGAGGTCGTCGTCGCCCTGGCGCTGAACGACCTCTTCGGCCTCGGCCTGCGCGGCTGGCAGCTCGCCCGCCTCTCGCAGCGCGCGGAGAACGTCTACGTCGGCGCGCCCGTCGGCATCATGGACCAGACGGCGTCCGCCTGCTGCGAGGCGGGCCACGCGCTGTTCCTCGACACCCGCGACCTGTCCCAGCGGCAGATCCCCTTCGACCTGGCCGCCGAGGGCATGCGCCTGCTGGTCGTCGACACACAGGTCAAGCACAGCCACAGCGAGGGCGAGTACGGCAAGCGCCGCGAGGGCTGCGAGAAGGGCGCCGCCCTCCTCGGCGTCGACGCCCTGCGGGACGTGCCCTACGAGGACCTGGACGGGGCGCTGGCACGCCTCGGCGACGAGGAGGAGGTCCGCCGCCTGGTCCGCCACGTGGTGACGGAGGACCACCGCGTCGAGCAGGTCGTCTCCCTCCTGGAGTCCGGCGACACCCGCGCCATCGGCCCCCTCCTGATCGAGGGCCACGCCTCCCTGCGCGACGACTTCCGCGTCTCCTGCCCCGAACTCGACCTGGCCGTCGACACGGCGGTCGCCGCCGGCGCCCTGGGCGCCCGCATGACGGGCGGCGGCTTCGGCGGCTCGGCGATCGTCCTGGCGGAGGAGACGGACGTCCCGGCCCTCACGAAGGCGGTGGAGGAAGCCTTCGCCGCGGCGGACTACAAGACGCCCCGCGTCTTCGAGGCGGTGCCTTCGGCGGGGGCGCGGCGGGTGCGGTAGGCGCCGCGCTCGCGTCGGATGCCCCGCCCACGGCCGTCGCCGGGCGGGGCGTTCCCCCGCCCGGCCGCTCCGGACGGTCGTCCAGGACTCCGAGCACAGCCCCGGCGCACTGCGCTGCACGAGCCCGGCGGCCTGCTCACCGAGCTCACCCCTCCCGGTGATGGCCTCACCACAGGGCGCGCTGCCCGCCGTCACGTACGGGACACCGCCCGGTCCTGGGAACTGCCGGCGGAGGCTGTGGGCGACCTGGAGCCGGTCACCACGTCCGTGACGGTCAGCGTGACCGACGAGGGCGGGGAGGCGCGGCCGTGGTGCCCGTGGCGCCGGGCGTGGAACAGGAGCACGGACGAGGTGTGACGTCCAGGGGCGGGTCAGGGCGAACCGCCCTGCGTGAAGCCGCCCCTGACGCTCACCCCAACCGCTTCGTCAGCGTGTACTCCGTGATCCCCGGCGGGTAGTCCGGGATCACGCACACCACCTCGTAGCCCTGCTTCTTGTAGAAGCCCGGGGCCTGGAAGTCCCAGGTCTCCACGCGGGAGTGCGTGCAGGCGCGTTCGGCGGCGGCCAGGCGTTCCGCCTCGGTGAGGAGGGCGGAGCCGAGGCCCGCGCCGCGGTGGGGGGCGTCGACCCACAGGTAGGTCACGTGCAGCCAGGCCGTCCAGGTGTGGCCGACCAGGCCGCCCGCGAGTTCGCCGTTCGCGTCCAACGCCCACACATGCAAAGGGGATTGCCGCTCGGCGGGGGTGCCGCGCAGGGCGCGCAGGACGGGGGAGGCCGCCGTGTTGGTGTCCCGGAGCCGCTTGTGGAGCAGATCGCGTCGGGCTTTGTCGACTTCTGTCTCAAGACGAAACATGCGGCACACCATAAACGCGCAAGGCCGCAAGTTCTGCAAATCTGCTTCCGCTCCGGGCCCCCGCCCGTACTCTGATGAACAGCGCCGGTGGGGGTCGGCGCGTGTTCAGGGGCGAGACGGCCGGGCACGGCGTCCGGGGCGGGGGCGGCGGCTGGCGCGCGGCGGCGACCGTGCGGACAGCGCCGGCCCGTCCCGCTCCGGTGAGGAAAAGCCGCGGGGGCCTCGGTGCCGTGTCCGCGCCGGTGTCGTCCACCGGCGACGGGGTAGTCCCCTGCTCTGGGAAGAGCATGGGGGAGGGGGTTACGTGGTTCGCATTCGAGTCCTGGTCGTCGACGACCATCGCATCTTCGCCGAGTCGCTGGCCGCGGCGCTGGCCGCGGAGCCCGACGTCGAGGTGTCCGCGGCGGGCAGCGGCCCCGCGGCGCTGCGCTGCCTGGAGCGGGCGGCAGCCGAGGGGCGCCGGTTCGACGTGCTGCTCGTCGACGCCGACCTGGGCGTCCCGGCGCCGGACGGACGCCCGGCCGTGCCCGTGCAGGCGGTCGGCGAGAACGGCTCCGTGGACGGCATCTCCCTGGTGGGCGGGGTGCGTTCGGCCCAGCCGCAGGCGCGGGTCGTCGTGCTCGCCGAGAAGGACGACCCGGCCCGCGCCGCCCTCGCCCTGCAGGCGGGCGCCTCCGGCTGGGTCGCCAAGGACTGCTCGCTGAGCCGGCTGCTCACCGTCATCCGCGGTGTGCTGCGCGACGAGACCCACCTTCCTCCCGCCCTGCTGACCGGCGTCCTGCGGGAGCTGACCGCCGCCCGGCGGCACCGCACGGAGAGCGAGCGGCTCGTGGAGTCGCTGACCCCGCGCGAGCGGGAGGTGCTGCGCTGCATGGTCGCGGGCCTGGGGCGCAAGGCGGTCGCCGAGCGCCTGTACCTGTCCCCGCACACC
Organism: Streptomyces sp. DH-12; assembly: GCF_002899455.1. Classification (GTDB taxonomy): domain Bacteria; phylum Actinomycetota; class Actinomycetes; order Streptomycetales; family Streptomycetaceae; genus Streptomyces. The sequence goes on from NZ_PPFB01000001.1 coordinate 4,494,552, forward strand.
GTGCGCACCCACATGCAGAACGTCCTCGGCAAGCTGGGCGTGCACTCCACGCTGGCCGCGGTGGCTCTCGCCCGGCGGGCGGGCGTCGGACCGGTCGACCTATCCGGGGATGTTGTCGAACGGGGCGGTCAACTGGCGTAGCAGTCCGGCCAGTTCCATCCGCTGGGCGCGGGTGAGCTCTCCGAGGATGGCCCGCTCCTGGGCGAGCAGCCCGGCCAGCGCCTGGTCCGCGCGGTCCTTGCCCTCCTCGGTCAGCCGCACCAGCACACCGCGCCGGTCACTGGGGTCCGGCAGCCGCTCCACCAGGCCCTTCTTGGTGAGCCGGTCGATGCGGTTGGTCATCGTGCCCGAGGTGACGAGTGTCTGGGTGAGGAGCTGCCCGGGGGAGAGCTGGTACGGGGTGCCCGCGCGGCGCAGCGCGGTCAGCACGTCGAACTCCCAGGACTCCAGGCCGTGCTCGGTGAAGGCGAGGCGGCGCGCCCGGTCCAGGTGCCGGGCCAGTCTGCTGACCCGGCTGAGCACCTCGAGCGGTTCCACGTCGAGGTCCGGGCGCTCCCGGCGCCACGCTGCGACCAGCCGATCGACCTCGTCCTCCATAAGGATCAGTGTAGTGGTTGTGTCGATGTGAAGTCTCTTGACGTAAAGTATCTTGACGTCGAGGGGATGGACGGGTGACGCTGGGGTCACGCCGATCCGTGATCCGGGAGGTCCCGTGTCCGCAGCCGCCGCCCGTCCCGTCTGGGACCCCGCCCAGTACCTGCGTCACGCCGGGCACCGCACCCGGCCCTTCACCGACCTGCTCGCCCGCGTCCCCGCCCTGCCCGGCGACCCGCCCCGCATCGCCGACCTCGGCTGCGGCGCCGGCAACGTCACCGCCCTCCTCGCCGGCCGCTGGCCCGCCGCCCGCGTCACCGGCTACGACAACGCACCCGAGATGCTCGAGAAGGCCCGCGCCGACCACGAGGGCCCCACCGGAGGGGGCGGCCGCCTCGACTTCGCCCACGCCGACGCCGGCGTCTGGACGCCGCAGGAGCCGTACGACCTGATCGTCAGCAACGCCACCCTGCAGTGGGTGCCCGGCCACGTGGAGCGGTTCGGCGACTGGATCGACGGGCTCGTGCCCGGCGGCGTCCTCGCCCTCCAGGTGCCCGGCAACTTCGACGCGCCCAGCCACGCCCTGATGCGCGACCTCGCCGCCTCCCCGCGCTGGCGCGACCGCCTGGCCGGCGTGCTGCGCCACCAGGACGCCGTCCTGCCGCCCGAGGAGTACCTGGACCGCCTGGCCGCCCTCGGCTGCGCGGCCGACGCCTGGGAGACCACGTACGTCCATCTGCTGACGGGGGAGGACCCCGTGCTCGACTGGGTGAGGGGGACCGGGCTGCGGCCCGTCCTCACCGCCCTCGACGACGACCCCGAGGCGCGGGAGGAGTTCCTCGCCGAGTACCGCGCCGCCCTGCGCGCTGCCTATCCGGCCACCGCGCACGGCACCCCGTTCCGCTTCCGCCGCGTCTTCGCCGTCGCCGTCAAGAAGGGCTGAAAACCGATGCTGACCGCCGTCGACCACGTGCAGCTCGCCGCCCCGCCCGGATCGGAGGACCTGCTGCGCGCCTACTACACCGGCGCCCTCGGCATGGCCGAGACGCCCAAGCCGCCCGCCCTGGCCGCGCGCGGCGGCTGCTGGTTCGAGACCGGGGACGTACGCCTCCACCTCGGGATCGAGCGGGACTTCCGGCCCGCCCGCAAGGCCCACCCCGGCCTGCGGGTCGCCGGCATCGACGCGTTCGCCGCCCGGCTGGCCGCCCACGGCGCCCCGGTCACCTGGGACGACGGTCTCCCCGGGCACCGCCGCTTCTTCAGCGAGGACCCCGTCGGCAACCGCCTGGAGTTCCTGGAGCCGGACCCGGCCTAGGACTTGCGGTGGCCTATCAGCCGCGGCTTCGGCTCCAGGCCGTCCAGACCGTGCCAGGCGAGGTTCACCAGATGGGCCGCGACCTCCGCCTTCTTCGGCTTGCGCACGTCCAGCCACCACTGGCCGGTCAGCGCCACCATGCCGACCAGCGCCTGCGCGTACAGCGGGGCCAGCTTCGGGTCGAAGCCGCGGCTCTTGAACTCGCGGCCCAGGATGTCCTCCACCTGGGTGGCGATGTCCGAGATCAGCGAGGCGAACGACCCCGTCGACTGGGGGATGGGGGAGTCACGGACCAGGATGCGGAACCCGTCCGTGTACTCCTCGATGTAGTCCAGCAGCGCGAACGCGGCCTGCTCGCACAGCTCCCGGGGATGGCCGGCGGTCAGCGAGCCGGTCACCATGTCCAGCAGCCGCCGCATCTCACGGTCCACCACGACCGCGTACAGGCCCTCCTTGCCGCCGAAGTGTTCGTACACCACGGGTTTGGAGACCCCGGCCTTCGCCGCGATCTCCTCCACCGACGTGCCCTCGAACCCCTTCGCCGCGAAGAGGGTGCGGCCGATCTCCAGCAGCTGCTGGCGGCGCTCGGCACCGGTCATCCGGGTGCGGCGCGCACGCCGCGGCTTGTCATTGCTGGGGGTGCTGCTGGAGTCGGTCGCCACGGCGACCATCATGCCGCCTCGGCAGGCTCCTTCCCCCGCCGGGCGGCGCCGTCGGAGGCGATACGGCGCGAATCGATACGCGAGCGTGACGGCCACCGCACGTCGTACGCCCAGCCGAGCTGCTCGAACCAGCGGATCAGCCGGGCCGAGGAGTCCACCTGCCAGCGCTCCACACCGTGGCGTGCCGACGTCGGGTCGGCGTGGTGCAGGTTGTGCCAGGACTCACCGCACGACAGCACCGCCAGCCACCACACGTTGCCCGAACGGTCCCGCGACCTGAACGGGCGCTTGCCCACCGCGTGGCAGATCGAGTTGATCGACCACGTCACGTGGTGCAGCAGAGCCACCCGGACGAGTGAACCCCAGAAGAAGGCGGTGAACGCGCCCCACCACGACATGGTCACCAGACCGCCGATCAGCGCGGGCAGCGCCAGCGACACCGCCGTCCACAGCACGAACTGCCGGGAGATCGCCCGCATCGCGGGATCCCTGATCAGGTCCGGCGCGTACTTGTCCTGCGGCGTCTGCTCCTCGTCGAACATCCATCCGATGTGCGCCCACCACAGGCCCTTGAGCAGCGCCGGGATCGTCTCCCCGTACCGCCACGGCGAGTGCGGGTCGCCCTCCGCGTCGGAGAACTTGTGATGCTTGCGGTGGTCGGCCACCCAGCGCACCAGCGGCCCCTCGACCGCCATCGAGCCGGCGATGGCCAGCGCGATCTTCAGCGGCCGCTTCGCCTTGAACGAACCGTGCGTGAAGTGACGGTGGAAGCCGATGGTGATGCCGTGGCACCCCAGGAAGTAGAAGAAGACCAGCAGGCCGAGGTCCAGCCAGCTCACCCCCCATCCCCACGCCAGCGGCACGGCCGCCACCAGCGCGAGGAAGGGGACGACGATGAAGAGCAGCAGCGTGATCTGCTCGATGGACCGTTTCCGCTCCCCGCCCAGGGTGGCGGAGGCCGCGGTGTCGTCGGGCCGGGGCCGCTTCGAGGCTTCGTCGAGCACATCGGAGGTTGAGGTCATGCGTTCCCCTGTGGGGTATGTGGACTTGAGGAAGGTGCCGGGCCGCCGGAACCGCATCGCTTTCCTACGGTTCCGTAACCTACGGCATCGTAAGTATGGCAGTGCGTCGCCCCGCGGCAAGAGCCCGTGAACCAGCGCGTCCGGCTCGACACCTATCCTTGGAAGTCGGTCGGACAGCGCGGTCCGCTCTGATTTCTTCCCGGACGTCCGGCCCGCAGCGGCGCACGCCGCGCGAGACGCTCATCCGGGTTCCCTCCAGACGAGCTTCAACACTGCAAGGAGCCGCACCTGTGAGCAGTGCCGACGACCAGACCACCACGACGAGCGCCGAACTGCGTGCCGACATCCGCCGACTGGGCGACCTCCTCGGGGAGACGCTCGTCCGGCAGGAGGGCCCGGAGCTCCTCGAACTCGTCGAGAAGGTCCGCCGCCTCACCCGCGAGGACGGCGAGGCCGCCGCCGAACTGCTGCGCGGCACCGAACTGGAGACGGCCGCCAAGCTGGTGCGCGCCTTCTCCACGTACTTCCATCTGGCCAACGTCACCGAACAGGTGCACCGCGGACGCGAACTGGCCGCCCGCCGCGCCGCCGAGGGCGGCCTGCTCTCCCGCACCGCCGACCGCCTCAAGGACGCCGACCCCGAGCACCTGCGGGAGACCGTCCGCCACCTCAACGTACGGCCCGTCTTCACCGCCCACCCCACCGAGGCCGCCCGCCGCTCCGTCCTCAACAAGCTCCGCCGCATCGCCGCCCTCCTGGAGACCCCGGTCCTCGCCTCCGACCGGCGCCGCCTCGACACCCGCCTGGCGGAGAACATCGACCTCGTCTGGCAGACCGACGAACTGCGCGTGGTGCGCCCCGAGCCCGCCGACGAGGCCCGCAACGCCATCTACTACCTCGACGAACTCCACGCCGGCGCCGTCGGCGACGTCCTGGAGGACCTCACCGCCGAACTCGAGCGCGTCGGCGTCCGCCTCCCCGACGACACCCGCCCCCTCACCTTCGGCACCTGGATCGGCGGCGACCGCGACGGCAACCCCAACGTCACCCCCCAGGTCACCTGGGACGTCCTCATCCTCCAGCACGAACACGGCATCAACGACGCCCTGGAGATGATCGACGAACTGCGCGGCTTCCTCTCCAACTCCATCCGCTACACCGGAGCCACCGAGGAACTGCTCACCTCCCTCCAGGCCGACCTCGAGGCCCTCCCAGAGATCAGCCCCCGCTACAAGCGCCTCAACGCCGAGGAGCCCTACCGGCTCAAGGCCACCTGCATCCGGCAGAAGCTGGAGAACACCAAGCTCCGCCTCGCCAAGGGCACCCCCCACGAGCCCGGCCGCGACTACCTCGGCACCAGCGAACTGATCACCGACCTGCGGATCATCCAGGCCTCCCTGCGCGAACACCGCGGCGGCCTCTTCGCCGACGGGCGCCTCGCCCGCACCATCCGCACCCTCGCCGCCTTCGGCCTCCAGCTCGCCACCATGGACGTCCGCGAGCACGCCGACGCCCACCACCACGCCCTCGGCCAGCTCTTCGACCGGCTCGGCGAGGAATCGTGGCGCTACGCCGACATGCCCCGCGAGTACCGCGCCAAGCTCCTCGCCAAGGAACTGCGCTCCCGCCGTCCCCTCGCGCCCAGCCCGGCGCCCGTCGACGCGGCCGGCGAGAAGACCCTCGGCGTCTTCCAGACCGTCAAGCGCGCCCTGGAGGTCTTCGGCCCCGAGGTCGTCGAGTCCTACATCATCTCCATGTGCCGGGGCGCCGACGACGTGTTCGCCGCCGCCGTCCTCGCCCGCGAGGCCGGCCTCATCGACCTGCACGCCGGCTGGGCCAAGATCGGCATCGTGCCGCTCCTCGAGACCACCGACGAGCTCAAGGCCGCCGACACCATCCTCGAGGACATGCTCTCCGACCCGTCCTACCGGCGCCTCGTCGCGCTGCGGGGCGACGTCCAGGAGGTCATGCTCGGCTACTCCGACTCCTCCAAGTTCGGCGGCATCACCACCAGCCAGTGGGAGATCCACCGCGCCCAGCGCCGCCTGCGCGACGTCGCCCACCGCTACGGCGTCCGCCTGCGCCTCTTCCACGGCCGCGGCGGCACCGTCGGCCGCGGCGGCGGCCCCACCCACGACGCGATCCTCGCCCAGCCCTGGGGCACCCTCGAAGGCGAGATCAAGGTCACCGAGCAGGGCGAGGTCATCTCCGACAAGTACCTCATCCCGTCCCTCGCCCGCGAGAACCTCGAACTGACCGTCGCCGCCACCCTGCAGGCCTCCGCCCTGCACACCGCGCCCCGCCAGTCCGTCGAGGCCCTCGCCCGCTGGGACGCCGCCATGGACGTCGTCTCCGACGCCGCCCACGCCGCCTACCGCGCCTTCGTCGAGGACCCCGACCTGCCGACGTACTTCCTCGCCTCCACCCCCGTCGACCAGCTCGCCGAGCTGCACCTGGGCTCCCGGCCCTCCCGCCGCCCCGGCTCCGGCGTCTCCCTCGACGGTCTGCGCGCCATCCCCTGGGTGTTCGGCTGGACCCAGTCCCGGCAGATCGTCCCCGGCTGGTTCGGCGTCGGCTCCGGCCTCAAGGCCCTGCGCGAGGCCGGCCTGGACACCGTGCTCGACGAGATGTACGAGCAGTGGCACTTCTTCCGCAACTTCATCTCCAACGTCGAGATGACCCTCGCCAAGACCGACCTGCGGATCGCCCGCCACTACGTCGACAGCCTCGTGCCCGACGAGCTCAAGCACGTCTTCGACACCATCGTGGCCGAACACGAGCTCACCGTCACCGAGGTGCTCCGCGTCACCGGCGAACAGGAACTGCTCGACGCCGACCCCGTCCTCAAGCAGACCTTCGCCATCCGCGACGCCTACCTGGACCCGATCTCCTACCTCCAGGTGGCGCTCCTCAAGCGCCAGCGCGAGGCGGTCGCCGCCGGCGACCAGCCCGACCCGCTGCTCTCCCGCGCCCTGCTGCTCACCGTCAACGGCGTCGCCGCGGGCCTGCGCAACACCGGCTGACCACCGGACGCACGAAGGGGCGGTGCCCTCCGGCTCGCACGAACCGGGGGGCACCGCCCCTTTCCCGTCCCGGGAGGTCTACAGCGCCACGAACGCCGCCGTCAGCAGTCCCGCGCCCCCCAGCGCCAACACCCACGCCGCACGCGTCCGCAGCAGGCCGCCCGCCACCACCACCGACGCCAGCAGCAAGGCGCCCCCGAGCGGCACCCACGCGTACAGCACCCCCGCCGGACCCGAGCGCACCGCCTCCGCACCGCCCGGCTTCAGCACCACCGTGTACGTGCGGCCCCCCTCCACCGCCACCGTGTCGTCCAGCACCACCTTGGCGCGCGGCTGCGACCCCGGCGACAACGGCGCGTACGGACCCTCGCAGACGTCCTCGGCGCACCGCGTCACCTCCACCGTGCCGCGCTCGCGCCCCTTGGTCAGCATCACGTGCTGCGCCGTCCCCCACGACGCCCACACACCGGCGATCAGGATCAGCGCGGCGACCGTCCCCATCGCCGCGAACCGGCCGAAGCGCAGCGCGGAGGAACCGCGCGAGGAACGGGCAGCGGAAGGCATGGCCGCGATCCTTGGCCATGACCTCGTGTCCGGTCAACTCCGCCGGACGGCACCAGGCGGCATGCCGGCCCACGTCACCATCGTCACCGCGTCAGGAGTTGTACGCGCTCTGCGCCCGCTCCAGACCCTCCGTCACCAGGCACTCCACCGCGTCCGCCGCCCGGTCCACGAGATAGTCCAGCTCCTTGCGCTCCGCCGACGAGAAGTCCTTCAGCACGAAGTCCGCCACCGGCATCCGCCCCGGCGGCCGCCCGATCCCGAACCGCACCCGGTGGTAGTCCCGCCCGAACGCCCCCGTCAGCGACTTCAGACCGTTGTGCCCGTTGTCCCCGCCGCCCAGCTTCAGCCGCAGCGTCCCGTAGTCGATGTCCAGCTCGTCGTGGACCGCCACCACCCGCTGCGGCGGCACCTTGTAGAACTCCCGCAGCGCGTTCACCGGCCCGCCCGACAGATTCATGTACGACATCGGCTTCACCAGCACCACCCGCCGGCTGCCCGGCCCCGGCGGACCGGTCCGGCCCTCCACCACCTGCGCCTGCGCCTTCGCCGCCCGCTTGAACCGGCCGCCCATCCGCTCCGCCAGCAGATCCGCCACCATGAACCCCACGTTGTGCCGGTTCATCGCGTACCCCGGCCCCGGATTGCCCAGCCCGGCGACCAGCCACGGACCCGCCGCGTCCTCCGTCACGCCCACGCTTCCTCCCACACATACGCGTCGGCCGCCGCCCCGCACGGGAGCAGCGGCCGACGAACGACTGGTACCGAAAGGCTCAGGCCCCGGCGGCCTCGTCGCCCTCCTCGGCGCCCTCGGGCGCCTCCTCGGCCTGCGCGGCCAGGACCTGCAGCACCACGGCGTCCTCCTCGACGGCGAGGGAGACACCGCTCGGCAGCGTGATGTCCTTGGCGAGCACGGAAGCGCCGGCCTCCAGGCCCTCGACGGACACGGTCACGCTCTCCGGGATGTGCGTGGCCTCGGCCTCGACCGGCAGCGCGGACAGGACGTGCTCCAGGAGGTTGCCGCCCGGGGCGAGCTCGCCCTCGGCCTGCACCGGAATCTCGACCTGGACCTTCTCGCCGCGCTGCACCAGCTGCAGGTCGACGTGCTCCAGGAAGCCCTTCAGCGGGTCACGCTGGACGGCCTTCGGGATGGCCAGCTCGTTGGTCTTGCCGTCGATGTCCAGCGCGATCAGGACGTTCGGCGTACGCAGGGCGAGCAGCAGGTCGTGGCCCGGGAAGGTCAGGTGCAGCGGGTCCGAACCGTGCCCGTACAGCACACCCGGAACCTTGTCCTCACGACGGATACGGCGGGCAGCGCCCTTGCCGAACTCGGTGCGCGTCTCGGCGGCGATCTTCACCTCGGACATGATCACTCCTCATAGTCAGAAACGGACGTGGTCACCCGGCCACGAACGGCCTGCTACGAAGAGCGCGTCGATAACGGACCGCCGTACGAATCTTCCGAAGAAGCGGTACGGCCTCCCTCGCCGAGCAACTCGAGCAGTTTACCCGGACCGGAAGGCCGCACCCAAAACGATCACCGGCATCCGAACGGACGTCGGAGCGCAGAACCCTTACTGCTCGTCGAACAGGCTGGTCACAGACCCGTCCTCGAACACCTCACGCACCGCGCGCGCGATCGTCGGCGCGATCGACAGCACCGTGATCTTGTCCAGGCTCTCACTCAGCTCGGTCGGCGTCGGCAGCGTGTTCGTGAACACGAACTCGCTCACCTTCGAGTTCTTCAGCCGGTCCGCCGCCGGACCCGACAGCACACCGTGCGTCGCGGTCACGATCACGTCCTCCGCGCCGTGCGCGAACAACGCGTCCGCCGCCGCGCAGATCGTGCCACCCGTGTCGATCATGTCGTCCACCAGCACACACACGCGGCCCTTCACCTCGCCGACCACCTCGTGCACCGTGACCTGGTTCGCCACGTCCTTGTCCCGGCGCTTGTGCACGATCGCCAGCGGCGCACCCAGCCGGTCGCACCACCGGTCCGCCACCCGCACCCGGCCCGCGTCCGGGGACACCACCGTCAGCTTCGACCGGTCCACCTTCGCGCCCACGTAGTCCGCCAGCAGCGGCAACGCGAACAGGTGGTCCACCGGACCGTCGAAGAAGCCCTGGATCTGGTCCGTGTGCAGATCCACCGTCAACAGCCGGTCCGCACCCGCCGTCTTCATCAGGTCCGCGATCAGACGCGCCGAGATCGGCTCACGCCCCCGGTGCTTCTTGTCCTGCCGGGCATACCCGTAGAACGGCACGATCACCGTGATCGAACGGGCCGACGCACGCTTCAACGCGTCGATCATGATCAACTGCTCCATGATCCACTTGTTGATCGGCGCCGTGTGGCTCTGGATCAGGAAACAGTCCGCGCCGCGCGCCGACTCCTGATACCGCACATAGATCTCACCGTTCGCGAAGTCGAAGGCCTTCGTCGGGACGACCCCGACACCCAACTGCTGGGCGACCTCCTCGGCAAGCTCGGGGTGGGCGCGGCCGGAGAAGAACATCATCTTCTTCTCGCCGGTCGTCTTGATCCCGGTCACAGCACTGTCTCCTCAGAGGTGTCTCAGCTGGTGGGGGTGCACACTGCACCCCTCACGGTACGCCGTCCCGAACGGAACGCTCTCCCGGTCACTCCTCGCCGGCCGGCTCCCGCGACGCCGCCTCCGCGGCCTTCGCGGCGGCACTCCCCGGCCGCTTGCGAGCCACCCAGCCCTCGATGTTCCGCTGCTGACCGCGCGCCACCGCCAGCGAACCGGGCGGCACATCCTTCGTGATCACCGAACCCGCGGCCGTGTAAGCACCGTCGCCGATCGTGACAGGAGCCACAAACATGTTGTCCGACCCCGTCCGGCAGTGCGACCCGACCGTCGTGTGATGTTTGTCCTGTCCGTCGTAATTGACGAACACGCTCGCCGCACCGATGTTCGAAAACTCACCGATCGTGGCGTCCCCCACGTACGACAGGTGCGGAATCTTCGTCCCCTCACCGATCGACGCGTTCTTCGTCTCCACGTACGTACCGATCTTGCCCTTGCGCGCCAACCGCGTCCCCGGACGCAAATACGCGAACGGACCCACCGACGCCTCAGGACCCACCTCGGCCCCCACCGCCACCGTGTTGTCCACCCGCGCCCCCGCACCCACCCGGGTGTCCGTCAGCCGCGTGTTCGGACCCACCTCGCAGCCCTCACCCAGATGCGTCGCACCGTGAAGCTGCGTCCCCGGATGCACCACCGCGTCCCGCTCGAACGTCACCGACACGTCCACCCACGTCGACGCCGGATCCACCACCGTCACGCCCGACAGCATCGCCGCCGTCAGCAGCCGCTCGTTCAGGATCCGCCGCGCCTCCGACAGCTGCACACGGTTGTTGATCCCCGCGATCTCCCGGTGGTCCCCCGCCACCGACGCACCCACCCGGTGCCCCGCCTCACGCAGGATCCCCAGCACGTCCGTCAGGTACTCCTCACCCTGACTGTTGTCCGTACGCACCCTCTTCAGCGCGTCCGCCAACAGCGCCCCGTCGAACGCGAACACACCCGAGTTGATCTCCCGGATCGCCCGCACCTCGTCGGAGGCGTCCTTGTGCTCCACGATCGCGGTCACCGCGCCGGAGCCGTCCCGCACGATCCGGCCGTACCCGGTCGCGTCCGGCACCTCCGCCGTCAGCACCGTCACCGCGTTGCCGTCCGCACCGTGCGTCTCCGACAGCCGGCGCAGCGTCTCACCGGTCAGCAGCGGAGTGTCACCGCACACCACCACCACGGTCCCGTCCACGGAACCGCCCAGCTCCTCCAGCCCCATCCGCACGGCATGACCGGTGCCGTTCTGCTCCTCCTGCACCGCGGTGCGGACGGCGGGGGCGACCTCGGCGAGATGGGCGGTCACCTGCTCGCGGGCGTGACCCACGACGACGACCAGGTTCTCCGGCTCCAGCTCACCGGCGGCGGCGAGGACGTGGCCCACCAGGGAACGGCCACAGATGTCGTGCAGGACCTTCGGTGTGGCCGACTTCATACGGGTGCCCTCACCCGCTGCGAGTACGACGACGGCTGCCGGGCGGTTGGCGCTCACGGGATGCCCTTCGGCTGTGTTGGAGGTGGGGGATGGACATCCGCAGGATACCGGGGCGTTTCCGGGGCGACATGAGCGCGGGTCCTGACCGGTTACCGGTCAGGACCCGAACCATGCAGCTCCGCCAGCTGGATTCGAACCAGCACTACAGGGCTTCAAAGGCCCGCGGGCTACCAGTTACCCCATGGCGGATGGCTGCGTCAGACCTTACCCGAGGCGGGTGGTGTGGTGATCCCGGAGACCATTCCTGTCCACCAGCCTTCGATGCGCCGGTACAGGTCGGCGCCTTGCGACACCCGGACGACCAGACAGCCGCGATAGGTGTCACCGACGTTCTTCCGGACGGTCGCCGGGTTGTGCTTCTTGATGGTCGTTCTCTGGAACACGGAGACGTCCACGCCGACAAGATTCGCCCAGTATCGTTTCGCGCCCTCCACGTCGGCGGTCATGTGGATCATCACGCGGTACCGCAGGCGGTCGGGCTCGACGCCGAGCAGGTCGAGCCATGCCAGGTAGAGCTTGATCACGCCCGGGTCGCTGTTCACGAAGAGGACGTTCTCCCGCCGGTCGTAGGGCTTGTCCTTCGCGCCCTCGGCCCAGTACAGGGCCACACCCGCGAGGAAGAGGTCGCGTTCGGACAGCGGGCCGATCTCCAGGGCTGCGGCCTCCTCGGTCCGTCGGCGTTGCTCGTCCCGCACCGCCAGCTCGTGCTCCCAGCGCATGCGGCCCGCCAGTCGCGCCTGCTCCGAGGGCGGGCGCCGCTCCGGCTTCGGGAGGTCCCGCACCCACAGCGAGATCGAGCCCTTGGAGCACCCCAGCTCGACCTGGATCCGGTCGTAGGTCCAGCCCTGGAGGCGTAGCTCGCGGGCCTTCGCCCGCAGGTCGTCCTTGGCGTTGGGGCGCCGTGTCCAGTCCGGGGCGGGTTCGCCCTGGAGGAGGCGGTTGAGGAGGTCGTTGTTGTCGACGTGGAGCCGGTCGCGGATCTGGCGTCGGCTCAGTCCCGCGCGTCGCAGGGCGACCGCCTGCTCGCGCAGGCCTTCGAAGTCGGCGTACTTGCCGGTCGGATGTGCCATGGGCATACCGTCCGGGAGGAATGGCAGGTTCCCCCTCGAACGGTGTCCGATTCAGCAGTTCGAGGGAATGTCGGGCGCACCGCGGCCGATCGGTCGGTCCGTGTGGTCCGGTGCCGAGGTGAAAACTCCCCGGAAAACGGGCTGGGAGCGCCCTTAGGCTGGGAGGCATGACCACGGCGGGGGAAGATCATGTGACGGCCCGGGGAGGGCCGTGGTGGTGGGAGCGGCGGCGCGGTGCCGTGCTCGATGCGGGGCTCGCGGTGGTGTCCGCGCTGGAGTGCGGGATCGAGGGGGTGCCGTTCGCGTGGGAGGCGGGGCTCCCGGTGGCCGTGGGTGTGGTGTTCGGGCTGGCCGCGGGGTCGGTGCTGCTGGTGCGGCGGCGGTGGCCGATCGCGGTGGTGCTGGTGGCGATCGCGGTGACGCCGGCGGCGATGGGGTTCCTGCTGGGGGTCGTGGGGCTGTACTCGCTGGCGGCGTCGGATCTGCCGCGGCGGATCATCGGTTCGCTGGCGGGGATGCAGTCGGTGGGCGTGCTGATCGTGATGTTCGTGCGGATGCGGCAGGACATCGCGCGGGGGGACGTGGAGGTCGGTGACTGGCTGGTGCCGTTCGCGTCGGTGACGATGGCGCTGGGGGTGACGGCTCCGCCGTTGCTACTGGGCCTGTACGTGGGGGCGCGACGGCGGTTGATGGAGAGTCTGCGGGAGCGGGCGGACAGTCTGGAGCGGGAGCTCCAGTTGCTCGCGGAGCGAGCGGAGGAGCGCGCGGAGTGGGCGCGTAACGAGGAGCGGACGCGGATCGCGCGGGAGATGCACGACGTGGTGGCGCACCGGGTGAGTCTGATGGTGGTGCATGCGGCGGCGTTGCAGGCGGTGGCGCGGAAGGATCCGGAGAAGGCGGTGAGGAATGCCGCGCTGGTGGGGGACATGGGGCGGCAGGCGCTGACCGAGTTGCGTCAGATGCTGGGGGTGCTGCGGGCGGACGCGGTGCGGCCCGGGGCGGGAGGGGGGTCGGTGCCGTTGGCCGCGGTGGGTGCGGCGGCGGCTGCCGCGGCGTCGCGGGTGGTCGAGGAGGAGGCGGTCGAGGGGCCGTCGCTGGCGGAGATCGACGAGTTGGTGGGGCAGTCGGCGGCTGCGGGGATGGTGGTCGATCTGTCGGTGGAGGGGGAGTACCGACCGTATGCGCCGGAGGTGGAGGCGACGGCGTACCGGGTGGTGCAGGAGGCGTTGACGAACGTCCACAAGCATGCGGCGGGTGCGAAGACGTACGTGCGTCTGGCGCACCGGGTGTCGGAGATCGCGATGCAGGTGGAGAACGAGCCGCCGTCGGGTGCGGGGTCGGCGGCGGGGCTGCCGTCGGGGGGCAACGGTCTGGTGGGGATGCGGGAGCGGGTGTCGGCGCTGGGCGGGGTGTTCGTGTCGGGGCCGACGGACGCGGGGGGTTTTCGGGTGTCGGCGGTGATTCCGGCGTCGTGAGGGCGTCGTTCGCGGGCTGTGCCGGGGTCAGCCGGCGGTGAGGCGCTGGGGCTGGATGCCGGTGATCAGGGTGGCGAGGGCGTGGTCGATGTCGGGGCCGAGGTACCAGTCGCCGGTGTGGTCGAGGGCGTAGACGCGGCCCGGTGCGTCGATGGCGAGGAGTGCCTGGGTGTCGGTCTCGGCGCCGAGGGGGCAGACCTCGGTGCCGAGGGCGCGGCCGAGGTCGTTGAGGGTGCGGGCGAGGTGGAGGCCGTGGAGGGGGTCGAGGTGGACGGGGGTGGGGGCGATCTGGCGGCCGGGTCCGCCGGGCCGGATGTGGAGTCCGCCGAATTCGGCCCAGGCCTCGACGGCGGCGGGGAAGACGGTGTGGCGGTGTCCGGCGGGTGAGGTGTGGCCGCGCAGGGTGTCGGCCCAGATCTCGGCCTGTTTGATGTCCCAGCGGCCGGGTTGCCATCCGGCGGCGCGCAGTGCGGCGTCGACGGGGACGGCGAACCGGGTGGTCGAGGTGCGGTCGGTGTGCATCTGCCCTTCGTTCGTCTAGGTCGTGTGGTGGTGCGGGGGTGGTTCAGCCGCCGGTGCGGGCGGCGGGGTCGACCAGGCGGACGCCGAAGTGGGCGGTGAGGGCGGTGCAGGCACGGCAGGGGGCGGCGTAGCTGCCGTGGAGGGGGTCGCCGTCCTCGCGGATGCGGCGGGTGGTGAGTTTGGCGTGTTTGAGGGCTTTGCGGGCTTCGCCGTTGGTCATGGGTCTGCGGGCGGCGCGTTTGCTGCGGGCGGCGTCGGCGGTGGCGATGTGCCGGGAGATGAGGATGGTCTCGGCGCAGCGCCCGGTGAAGCGGTCGCGCTGGTCGCTGGTGAGGGTGTCGAGGAAGTCCTGGACGAGCGGGTGGAGCGCGGGGGGTGTGTCGCCGCGGGCGGGGGTGCCGGTGAGGGTGGCGCCGCGGACGGAGAGGGCGGCGGCGATGGTGGGGAGGATGCCGTCGCGGCGGTGCCGGAGGACGGGTGCGGGGGTGGTGCCGGTGGCGCTCCAGCCGATGCGGGGGTCGCCGGAGCGGGGGTCGCCGGCCGGCCCGGTGTGCGTCCCCGTCTGCGTCGCGTTCATGATCGTCATCCCCTCCCGAGCATCCCCCCGGTGGTCACAGAGTGCCAAATCGTGTGGCGGGTGGGGAAGCTGGGGCGGGACGACACGCCAGGCCGGGGGCGGACCGTCACGGGAGGGTGACGTGGGGTCACGGAAGCGGAGGGGCTGGTGGGCGGTGCCCGGTGACCGGCGGTGGTGTACCGCATAGGCTGTCGGCACCGCGATCCGGCGGTGTTCCGTGTGCGGGCGCCGTGGGGTCGTACCGGTGAAGCAGACGTGACAGTCGAATACGCTCCGTGAC
Organism: Streptomyces sp. DH-12; assembly: GCF_002899455.1. GTDB lineage: Bacteria > Actinomycetota > Actinomycetes > Streptomycetales > Streptomycetaceae > Streptomyces. The sequence continues at coordinate 4,509,745 of NZ_PPFB01000001.1, forward strand.
GGTCCTGATGGAGGGCGGCGGGCGTACAGAGTGCCGCAGGGGGCAACCGCCATGACGACAGGTCGGCTCGGGCTGGGGGCACCTCCCGGCCGTCAGGCCGGGGGCACTTCCGCGCCGCCGAACGCGGCCTATGCCGGGCAGGTCGTGCACTTCCCGGACCCGGTGCGGGCGGCCCGCCACCCGAGGGGGGTGCGGGTGGACGAGCGCGGCTATCCCGACTTCTCGCCCTACGCGCGCGCGGCCGCGGAGATCGCGGATCCGCCGGAGGGTTTCGGTGGCGACGAGCTGCGGCTGACGGACTACGTGTCGGCGAACGCGGCGTTGGCGGCGACGGGTCACGAGTTGTGGGACACGGTGCCTGCGGTGGCGACGCCGCACGGCTGGACGTGGCATCACGTGGCGGGGACGCGGCGGCTGGAGCTGGTGCCGGTCGAGGTGAAGGCGCTGCTGCGGCATCACGGTGGTGTGGCGACGGCGGCGGTGGACCACGCCAAGCGGGGCACGCGGCCGTTGCAGGAGACGCGACCGGCGCACTTCGGGCTGCCGAAGTCGGGTGTGGCGGTGACGGAGTCGCAGGTGCTGGGGGTCGAGGAGGACCTCGGGTACCGGCTGCCGGGTGCGTACCGGTCGTTCCTGAAGGCGGCGGGCGGTTGTGCGCCGGTGGGGACGGCGCTGGACGCGGAGCTGGGTCTGCTGGTGGACCAGCCGTTCTTCACGGTGCGGGACGAGGCCGCGGTCAACGACCTGGTGTACGTGAACAAGTGTCTGCGGGACCACCTGACCAAGGACTACCTGTGCGTGGCGTTCGTGCAGGGCGGTCTGCTGGCCGTGAAGGTGAGGGGCGAGCGGCGGGGTTCGGTGTGGTTCTGCGCGTACGACGACGTGCGGGACGTGGATCCGTCGTGGTCGCAGGCGGAGCGGGTGGAGCGGCTGCTGCTTTCGTGCGGTGAGGATTTCGACGTGTTCCTGTCGCGGCTCGCGGGGTCCCCTCCGGAGTTGGAGACGGTGGCGCATCTGATGGTGGACGGCGGGTTCGCGCGTGCCGTTCCGGTTTCTTCCGCGGGGGAGTGAGTCGTACCGATGGTGACGTTCGCGCAGGCGCAGGAGCGCGCGGAGGAGTGGGTCAACGGGGACGTGCCCGCGTATCAGCACCGTGAGGTGCGGGTGCGGGAGTTCGGTCTCGGGTTCGTGGTGTGGGCGGAGGACCGTGCGGAGGGTCCGCGGTCGGACGGCGGCGGGCAGCGGCTGGTGATCGCCCGGGACAGTGGCGATGCCACGCTGTGGCCGGCGCTGCCGGTGGGCGAGGTGATCCGCCGGTACGAGGAGGAGTACGGCCGGGACGAGGCGGCGGAGGAGGAGCCGGCGCCGGCGCCCGCGGCGCGGGTGGACCTGAACCAGACGTCGTTCCTGCTGAGTCCGCCGGAGTGGCTGCAGGAGGCGGCGGACCGGCTGGGCATCCCGGACCGGCGCGGGGCGACGTCGGGGGGTGCCGGCGGGGCGGCCTCGGGGGCGTCCGCCGGTGCCGGTGTCGGTGTCGGTGCAGGTCCGGCGTCGGGTGCGGTGCCGGAGCAGGCGGGCACGCCGGACGCGCCGGACGCGAGCTGGGCGTCGTCGGGTGCGGGACGGGGCGCCGACGCGTCCGGGTCCGGCTCCGAGGGGACGTCCGCGAGTTCCGGTGCGGCGGCTTCCGCGTCCGACGGCGGCGGGTCGGCGTGGCCGGCGGCCGGCGGCGGTGCGGACGAGGGGACGCCGTGGGCCGGTACGGACACCACGGCGGACGGCGGTGAGGACCGGTCGGTGCCGTTGCCGCAGACCGTGTACGCACCGCAGGTGAGGGAGCCGGGCGAGGACGGCGCGGCGACGCCCGACGCGAAGACGACGTTGATGTCGGGCGGCAGCGTGCTGCCGCCGACGGCGGTCGCGCCCGCGGTCCCGGAGGGCGGGACGGGCCAGGCCACGCCGCCGGCCCCGACCCGGGCGGGGACTCCCGCGCCGCCGGCCCCGACCCGCGCCGGTGTGCCCGGCACCCCGGCGCCGGGCACTCCCGCGCCGCCGCCGGCGGCTCCGGGTACGCCGGGCGGCACGCCGGACGCCGGTGACATCGCCGACGCGGCGACCGGCAAGGCGACGCCGCCGGAGCCCGACCAGGGCCCGACGCCCCCGCCGCCTCCGGGCGCTCCGGGTGCGCCGGGCGGCACGCCCGCGCCCGCTCAGGGCGGGGCGAGCGGTTATGTGCCGACGCAGCTGGTGTCGTCACTGGGCCCGGAGGGCGCCTCCGGCTCCCGGACGCCGCCCCCGCCGGGCACACCGGCTCCGGGCACCCCGACGCCGCCCCCGCCCGGTGCGCCGGGTACGCCCGGCACGCCGCCGGGTGGGGTGCACCACGCGGCGACGATGCTCGCCGCCCCCGGCAGCCCGGGCGCCGGCGCGCCCACGCCTCCGGGGCCGGCCCCGGCCGCCCCGGGTGCGCCCGGTGCGCCTCGGTCGCCCGGTCAGCCGGGTGCTCCTGGTGCCCCCGGCGCATCCGCACCGCCCGCCCCGCCCGGCCCGCCCGGTGCCCCCGGTCGACCCGGTGCTCCGGGCATCCCCGGCGCCCCCCAGCCGCCCGCCCCGCCCCGCGCCCCTGGAGCGCCGGGCGCCCCCGGCGCTCCGCGGGTGCACCACGCGGAGACGGTGCTGGCCGCGCCGCCGGTCGGCGGTCCGGGCACGCCTCCGCCGCCGGGGCCGCCCGGTGCGCCGCCGATGGCTCCCGGCGCCATGCCTCCGGGTACGCCCCCGCCGGGTGCTCCCGCGCCGGGGCAGCCGCCGGCGTACGGCTATCCGCAGCAGCCGCCCGGTCAGCCGACCGTCGGCCCCGGTTACCAGGCCGTGCTGCGTTACCGCGCGCAGGACGGCTCCGAGCAGCAGTTGATCCGGCGTTCCGCGCCGGGCACCCCGCATCCGGAGTGGCAGATCTTCCACGAGCTGCGCGCGATGAACGTGCCGCCGAACCAGGTGCTGGAGCTGCACACGGAGCTGGAGTCGTGCGAGCTGCCGGGCGCGTACTGCGCGCGGATGATCCGCGAGCAGTGGCCGCAGGCGCGGATCACGTCGATCGCGCCGTACGGCACGGACCACGCGAGCCGGCAGCAGGGCATGCGGCAGCTCCTCGCCCACCAGGGCGAGCTGCACCAGGTGGCGGACGGTCCCGCGCGTCCGGCTCCGGTGCGGGCGCCGATCCCGCCGGTGCCGCAGGCCCCGCCGATCCCGCCGGAAGCGATCGGGCAGGAGCTGGCGGCCGCGTTCGGGCCGGGCGTGTTCCGGTTCGAGCAGGCGGCGGTGGCCCGGCAGGGCGTGCCGCCGATCGTGGCGCACACGCTGGTCGTGGCGGGCCTGCCGTTGGACATGGGCCCGTTCTTCTGGGCGCAGGCCCAGCCGGGCCGCCCGGTGCCGACGCTGGCGGAGCTGGCCGTGGAGCGGGGTGTGCAGCCCGCGCCGGACGCGGGCTCGTACCTGGTGATGGGCAGCGACTTCGGCAAGGCGCTCTGTGTGCAGTACGGCACGGCGAACATCGTCGCGGTGCCGGTGGAGGCCGGTCCGGGCGGTACGGCGGTGGCGCCGCAGTTCGTGAACACCGGGCTGCCGGAGTTCGCGCGGTGCCTGGCGCTGCTGGGCCGGATGTGGCGGCTGCGGTTCGGGCTGAACCAGGAGCAGGCGGGCCGCTGGACCGTCGATTTCCAGGCGCAGCTGGCCGCCCTCGACCCGGCGGCGCTGGGGTCGCCGGAGACCTGGTGGTCGGTGCTGCTGGAGCAGATGTGGGACGGTCTGCTGTGAGCCGCCGCCGCTGAAGGCGTGACCCGTGAGCCGGGCCCGGTCGTGCGACGACCGGGCCCGGCTCACGTCTGCCGGCCGTCTCCGCCCGTCGCCTCCGCGCCCACCGAGCGGAGTGTCGCGTTATGAACACTTCCTTGTCATCGATCAAGATGTGCGCGATTCATCCCTTTTTGTGCTCGGTCGTCGTGCTGGGCTTCATGTCCGTCGGTGGAAGGGGTTCCAGGGTGAGCAGCGCATCGGTGTCGTCACGGGGTTTCGAGGTCGTCAGGGGGCGCGGGTACCGCCCGCTGCAGGTGATCGCGTACGTCGAGGCGCTGTCGGACGACCGGGACGCCGCCTGGGAACGGGCGGCGCGGCTCACCGTGCTGGCCCGCGAGATGGAGGAGGAGCTGGAGCGGCTGCGGGTGCGGGTGGCCGGACTGCCCGAGCAGACGTACGAGTCGCTGGGTGACGGCCCCCGGCGGCTGTTCCTGCTGGCGCTGGAGGAGGCCACGGCCGTACGGGAGTCGGCACGGCAGTACGCGCAGGACCTGACCGACCTGGCGCGGGACGACGCCGCCGAGGTGGAGGAGGCCGCACGGGCCTACGCGGCCGCGCTGCGCGCCGTCGCCGACGCGTACGCCCGTGACCGGCTGGCCGCGGCGCGCGAGGAGGCCGACGAGATCCGCATCGAGGCGCGGCTGGAGGTGAAGGAGCGGCGCACCGAGGTGCTGGCGGAGGTGCGGCGGGCGCGGGAGCGCGCCTCGGAGCTGCTCGCCGAGGGGGCCAGGGCGCAGGCGCAGCGGCTGGACGAGGTCGCCCGGGAGGAGGCGGCACGCGCGGCCGGGCTGGACGCCCGGCACGCGGAGGCGGAGGAGCGCGCCGAGCAGGTGCTGGCCGAGGCGCGTCAGGCGTTCGCGGACGCGCAGGAGGCGGCGCGGCGGTGCGCGGACGAGGCGCGGGAGCGCGCGGCGGAAGTGCTGGCCGAGGCGCAGGCGCGCGCGGAGGACATCGAGCGGGAGACCGCGCGGGTGCTGCGCGAGCACGCGGACCGGCGCGAGGACGTGCAGACGCAGATGGACCACGTCTGCGCGAGCCTCACCGCGCTGACCGGCCGCGCGGTGGAGTGACGCGCGGCCGGGCCGGGGGACGCGGCGGGTCAGGGCTTCCGCTGGTCACGGCCTGCTGCGACGAGAAGCTGTGGCGGGGCGTGCCCAGGTGCCCGGTGCGGCCTGGGCGGGTGCGGGGCGGGCGGCTGTCGGGAGCTGGTGCGGTGGGCGGAGGAGGCGGCGTGGGGGACGGCCGCGAGAAATTCCGTGTACGGGGCATCGAAGGGTGGGCGCGGGTGGGGACGCGGGTCGTGGGGGCGCGGGAAGGGGGCGGCGGGCATCCCGTGCTCCTCGCGTGGCTTCGGGCCCGCGCGGGGGCCGTGGGGAGGGGGCGGGAGCGGGAGTCCGCACGTCACTCGCGCGGAGAGCGGAGCGCGGCGGTTCGGGCGGAACTCCCCGCCGGTGAGTGCTCCCGCGGGTGGTCCGTGCCCTGAGCTGGGGTGTCGCCCGCATCAGCTCCGGCTCGTGCGGTGCGTGCGGTGCGTGCGGGACAGCGTGCCGTCCGCCGGCCGCCGGTCGGCTTGACCCTGACGCGGCGGCAGGGTGGACGCTGGGCGGCGCCGGGAAGGACGGGTCCAGGCGGCGCGGGCGGGAGGAGATCCGGCGTGCCGGAAGGAGGAGCGACCCCGAGACGGTCTCCGCCCCACGGGGGAGAGCCCTTAGGGGCAGCTCCGCCCTGTGGCTCGGGGAGGGGTCGTCCCGGCGGAGGACGAAGCGGGGCGGGCCCCGTCCCTAGCCTGGTTCCACGCCGCCGGGGGGGTGGCGGAGCACAGCACCGGGGGTGGGGTTTTCCACAGCAGAAGACTGCGTGAAACACCAGCGCGCCGGACCCTCCCCCCACGCCAGACTGAAGCACGTCCCGAGCACCACGCACCGGGCGGCCGCCGCACCGCACACGGGCGACCGCCAGGGGCACCGCTTTCTCTCGACGACCGACATAGGAGACTTACCGTGACATCGGCTGTGACCATTCCCAGGCACGGGGGTACTGGAGGGACTACGGCCGTTGCCGCGCGGGCGCGGCAGGTCGTGAAGGCGTACGGGTCCGGGGAGACCCGTGTCGTCGCCCTCGACCACGTCGACGTGGACATCGCCCGCGGCCAGTTCACCGCGATCATGGGCCCCTCGGGGTCCGGCAAGTCCACGCTGATGCACTGCCTCGCCGGGCTCGACACCGTGACGAGCGGTCAGATCCACCTGGACGACACCGAGATCACCGGGCTGAAGGACAAGAAGCTCACCCGGCTGCGCCGCGACCGGATCGGCTTCATCTTCCAGGCGTTCAACCTGCTGCCGACGCTCAACGCGCTCGAGAACATCACGCTGCCCATGGACATCGCCGGCCGCAAGCCCGACAAGGCGTGGCTGGACCGGGTGGTGGAGACCGTCGGGCTCGCGGAGCGGCTGAAGCACCGGCCGACGCAGCTCTCCGGCGGCCAGCAGCAGCGGGTCGCCGTGGCGCGGGCGCTGGCCGCCCGGCCGGAGATCATCTTCGGGGACGAGCCGACGGGGAACCTCGACTCCCGTGCCGGCGCCGAGGTGCTCGGCTTCCTGCGCCGCTCGGTCGACGAGCTGGGCCAGACCATCGTCATGGTCACCCACGACCCCGTCGCCGCCTCCTACGCCGACCGGGTGCTGTACCTGGCCGACGGCCGCATCGTCGACGAGATGCTGCAGCCGACCGCCGAGCAGGTCCTGGACCGCATGAAGGACTTCGACGCCCGGGGGCGCACGTCATGACCGTCCTCAAGACCTCGATGCGCAATTTCGTCGCGCACAAGGGACGCATGGCGCTGTCGGCGGTGGCGGTGCTGCTGTCGGTGGCGTTCGTGTGCGGGACGCTGGTGTTCACGGACACCATGGGCACCACGTTCGACAAGCTGTTCGCGGCGACCGCCTCGGACGTCACCGTCAGCTCCAAGGACGCCGCCGAGGGCGGCGAGACCACCTCCGGCAACGGCAGGCCGCCGGTGATACCGGCCTCCGTGGTCGAGGAGGTGCAGCGCGCGGAGGGGGTGAAGGCGGCCGAGGGCGCGGTGTTCTCCACCGCCGTCACCGTCGTCGACGGCGACCGGGACAACCTGTCGCCCACCAACGGCGGCCCGACCGTCGTCGGCAGCTGGAACGCCAACGACGCCCGCACCATGGACATCACCTCCGGTGCGGAGCCGAAGGGCGCCGGCCAGATCATGCTCGACGCGGACACCGCCGAGAAGCACGACCTGGGCGTCGGCGACGAGCTCAGCGTCATCACGGCGCTCGGCACGCACACCGCGAAGATCTCCGGCGTCGCCGACTTCACCGTCACCAACCCCGGCGCCGCGGTCTTCTTCCTCGACACGCCCACCGCACAGAAGGTCCTGGTCGGCGAGGACGGCGTCTACACCGACGTCTACGTCACGGCCGCCGAGGGCGTCAGCGACGAGCAGGTGAAGCAGAACGTCCTGGCCGAGCTGGGCGGCGGCTACAAGGTGCTCACCGAGAAGGAGGCCGCCGAGGCCAACCAGAAGAGCGTCGAGGGCTTCATGAACGTCCTGAAGTACGCGATGCTCGGCTTCGCCGGGATCGCCTTCCTCGTCGGCATCTTCCTGATCATCAACACGTTCTCCATGCTGGTCGCCCAGCGCACCCGCGAGATCGGCCTGATGCGGGCCATCGGCTCCTCCCGCCGGCAGGTCAACCGGTCCGTGCTGATCGAGGCGCTGCTGCTCGGTGTCGTCGGCTCCGTCCTCGGCGTCGCCGCCGGCATCGGCCTCGCGGTCGGCCTGATGGAGCTCATGGGCACGATCGGCATGGAGCTGTCCACCGGCGACCTCACCATCGCCTGGACGACCCCGGCACTCGGCCTGCTCCTCGGCGTGGTCGTCACCGTCCTCGCCGCCTACCTGCCCGCCCGCCGCGCCGGGAAGGTCTCCCCGATGGCCGCGCTGCGCGACGCCGGCACCCCGGCGGACGGGCGGACCGGCCGGATCCGCGCCGTCACCGGCCTGGTCCTCACCGGCGCCGGAGCGGCCGCCCTGTACCTGGCGGGCGCCGCCGAGAAGGCCGCCGACGGCTCGATGTGGCTGGGCCTCGGGATCGTGCTGACCCTGATCGGCTTCGTCGTCGTCGGCCCGGTGCTGGCGAGCGGCGTGGTCCGCGTCCTCGGCGCGGTCCTGCTGCGGGCGTTCGGACCGGTGGGCCGCATGGCCGAGCGCAACGCCCTGCGCAACCCGCGCCGCACCGGCGCGACCGGCGCCGCGCTGATGATCGGGCTCGCGCTGGTGGCGTGCCTGTCCGTGGTCGGCTCCTCCATGGTCGCCTCGGCCACCGAGGAGCTCGACAAGGCGGTCGGCACGGACTTCATCGTCCAGGACGACAACGGCCAGCGGATCACCCCGGAGGTCGTCGAGGCGATCAGGGCGACCGAGGGCATCGAGCGGGTCACCGAGTACAAGTGGACGAAGGCCGACTTCACCACGCCCGACGGGAAGACCAGCGACGACACCGCGATCACCGCCGCCGACCCGACGTACGCCACGGATCTGCAGGTCGAGACCGTCGAGGGGAGGCTGGAGGACGCCTACCGGCCGGACTCCATGTCCGTCCACGAGGACTTCGCGAAGGAGCACGGGGTCACCCTCGGCTCGACGATCGACGTCGCCTTCGAGAACGGCACCACCGGCACCCTCACCGTGCGGGCCGTCACCAGCAGCGACGGCGCCATCGACGCCGGCGCGATGTACACGTCGATCGAGACCCTCGGCCGGTACGTGCCGGCCGACAGGATGCCGCTCGACCTGATGGTGTTCGCCTCGGCGGAGGACGGCCGGAAGGACGTCGCGTACTCGGCCCTGAAGCAGACCATGGACCGCTTCCCGCAGTACGAGGTGCGCGACCAGACCGACTACAAGGAGGCGCTGCAGGGCCAGATCGGCCAGCTGCTGAACATGATCTACGGCCTGCTGGCCCTGGCGATCGTCGTCGCGATCCTCGGCGTGGTGAACACCCTGGCCCTGTCGGTCGTCGAGCGCACCCGGGAGATCGGCCTGATGCGGGCCATCGGCCTCTCGCGCCGGCAGCTGCGCCGCATGATCCGGATGGAGTCGGTCGTGATCGCCCTCTTCGGCGCCCTGCTGGGCCTCGGACTGGGCCTGGGCTGGGGCGCCACCGCCCAGCAGCTCCTCGCCCTGGAGGGCCTGAAGGTCCTCGACATCCCGTGGCCCACCATCGCCGGGGTGTTCGTCGGATCCGCCTTCGTCGGCCTGTTCGCCGCGCTGGTCCCGGCCTTCCGCGCCGGGCGGATGAACGTCCTGAACGCCATCGCGACCGAGTAGCGGCCGCCCGGACACCGCGCACGGGGGTGGCGGGGAGACGGCGCCGGAAAGTCCTCACGAGGGCCTTCCGGCGCCGGTGCGTGCGCCCGGGGCGGGGTGCCCGTCGTCGTCCACAGCCCCGGCGACCGCGGGCGGGGCGACGTACCCTGGACACCCCCCGGCCCGCCGCGCGCGTCGGGTCTGTCGTGTTGCACATCCCCGGAAGGGATTCCGCCCCGCATGAGCCTGCACGGTCTGCTCGACGCCGTCGTCAAGGACACCGCCCTCGCGGAAGCGGTCTCGGCCGCCGCCGACGGCAACCGCATGCACGTCGACCTCGTCGGCCCGCCGGCGGCCCGTCCCTTCGCGGTCGCCGCCCTCGCCCGGGACGCGGGCCGCCCCGTGCTCGCCGTGACGGCCACGGGACGTGAGGCGGAGGACCTGGCGGCCGCCCTGCGCTCGCTGCTCCCGCCCCAGGGGGTCGTGGAGTACCCCGCGTGGGAGACGCTGCCGCACGAGCGGCTCAGCCCCCGCAGTGACACCGTCGGCCGTCGCCTCGCCGTGCTGCGGCGCCTGGCCCACCCCCGCCCGGACGACCCCGAGACCGGCCCGGTCTCCGTGGTCGTCGCCCCCGTGCGCTCCGTCCTCCAGCCGCAGGTCAAGGGCCTGGGCGACCTGGAGCCGGTCGCCCTGCGCACCGGGCAGACCGCCGACCTGGACGACGTCGTCGACGCCCTCGCCGCCGCCGCGTACGCGCGCGTGGAGCTGGTCGAGAAGCGCGGCGAGTTCGCGGTGCGCGGCGGCATCCTCGACGTGTTCCCGCCCACCGAGGAGCACCCCCTCCGGGTGGAGTTCTGGGGCGACGACGTCGAGGAGATCCGCTACTTCAAGGTCGCCGACCAGCGGTCCCTGGAGGTCGCCGAGCACGGCCTGTGGGCGCCGCCCTGCCGTGAGCTGCTGCTCACCGACGAGGTGCGCGAGCGGGCACGGGTCCTCGCCGAGGACCACCCGGAGCTGGGCGAACTGCTCGGCAAGATCGCCGAGGGCATCGCGGTGGAGGGCATGGAGTCCCTCGCCCCGGTCCTCGTCGACGACATGGAGCTGCTGCTGGACGTGCTGCCCGAGGGCGCCATGACCGTCGTCTGCGACCCGGAGCGGGTGCGCACGCGCGCCTCCGACCTGGTCGCCACCTCCCAGGAGTTCCTCCAGGCGTCCTGGGCGGCCACGGCCGGCGGGGGCGAGGCTCCCATCGACGTCGGCGCGGCCTCCCTGTGGTCCCTCGCCGACGTCCGGGGCCGGGCCCGCGAGCTGGACATGATGTGGTGGACGGTGTCGCCGTTCGCCGCCGACGAGGAGCTGACGGAGACATTCGCCGCTGACGCGGCGGGCGACACCCTCAAGCTCGGCATGCACGCCCCCGAGACCTACCGCGGCGACACCGCGCGGGCGCTCGCCGACACCAAGGGCTGGCTCGCCGACGGCTGGCGCGCGGTCTACGTCACCGAGGGGCACGGGCCGGCGTCCCGCACCGTCGAGGTGCTCGGCGGCGAGGGCATCGCCGCCCGCCTGGACGACGACCTGGGCGAGCTGACCCCGTCCGTCGTGCACGTCTCCTGCGGCTGCCTCGACCACGGCTTCGTCGACCCGGCGCTCAAACTGGCCGTGCTCACCGAGACCGACCTCACCGGCCAGAAGGCGTCCGGCCGCGAGGGCGCCCGGATGCCCGCCCGGCGCCGCAAGACGATCGACCCGCTCACCCTGGAGTCGGGCGACTACATCGTCCACGAGCAGCACGGCGTCGGCCGGTACATCGAGATGGTGCAGCGCACCGTGCAGGGCGCCACCCGCGAGTACCTGGTCGTGGAGTACGCGCCCGCCAAGCGCGGCCAGCCCGGCGACCGGCTCTACATCCCCACCGACCAGCTCGAGCAGATCACCAAGTACGTCGGCGGCGAGGCGCCCACCCTGCACCGGCTCGGCGGCGCCGACTGGACCAAGACCAAGGCGCGCGCCAAGAAGGCCGTCAAGGAGATCGCCGCCGACCTGATCAAGCTGTACAGCGCGCGGATGGCGGCGCCCGGGCACGCCTTCGGCCCCGACACACCCTGGCAGCGCGAGCTGGAGGACGCCTTCCCGTACACGGAGACGCCCGACCAGCTCACCACCATCGCCGAGGTCAAGGAGGACATGGAGAAGACGGTCCCCATGGACCGGCTGATCTGCGGCGACGTCGGCTACGGCAAGACCGAGATCGCGGTGCGGGCGGCGTTCAAGGCCGTCCAGGACGGCAAGCAGGTCGCTGTGCTGGTGCCGACCACGCTGCTGGTGCAGCAGCACTTCGGGACGTTCAGCGAGCGGTACGCGCAGTTCCCGGTGACCGTGCGCGCCCTGTCCCGGTTCCAGACCGACACCGAGGCCAAGGCGGTCCTGGAGGGCCTGAGGGACGGCACGGTGGACGTCGTCATCGGCACCCACCGGCTGTTCTCCTCCGAGACGAAGTTCAAGGACCTGGGGCTGGTCATCGTCGACGAGGAGCAGCGGTTCGGCGTCGAGCACAAGGAGCAGCTGAAGAAGCTGCGCGCCAACGTCGACGTGCTGACCATGTCCGCCACGCCCATCCCGCGCACCCTGGAGATGGCGGTCACCGGCATCCGCGAGATGTCGACGATCACCACCCCGCCGGAGGAGCGCCACCCGGTGCTCACCTTCGTCGGCCCCTACGACCAGCGGCAGATCGGCGCCGCCATCCGCCGTGAGCTGCTGCGCGAGGGCCAGGTCTTCTACATCCACAACCGCGTCGAGTCCATCGACCGGGCGGCGGCCCGGCTGCGCGAGATCGTGCCCGAGGCGCGCATCGCCACGGCCCACGGCCAGATGTCGGAGCAGGCGCTGGAGCAGGTCGTCGTCGACTTCTGGGAGAAGAAGTTCGACGTGCTGGTGTCGACGACGATTGTCGAGTCCGGCATCGACATCTCCAACGCCAACACCCTGATCGTCGAGCGCGGCGACAACTTCGGCCTCAGCCAGCTGCACCAGCTGCGCGGCCGGGTCGGCCGCGGCCGTGAGCGCGGGTACGCGTACTTCCTGTACCCGCCGGAGAAGCCGCTGACGGAGACCGCGCACGAGCGGCTCGCGACCATCGCCCAGCACACCGAGATGGGCGCCGGCATGTACGTGGCGATGAAGGACCTGGAGATCCGCGGCGCGGGCAACCTGCTCGGCGGCGAGCAGTCCGGGCACATCGCGGGCGTCGGCTTCGACCTGTACGTCCGCATGGTGGGCGAGGCGGTCGCGGACTACCGCCGCCAGCTGGAGACCGGCGAGGCCCAGGAGGAGCCGCCGCTCGAGGTGAAGATCGAGCTGCCGGTCGACGCGCACGTCCCGCACGACTACGCGCCCGGCGAGCGGCTGCGCCTCCAGGCGTACCGCGCGATCGCCTCCGCCAACAGCGAGGAGGACGTCAAGGCCGTCCGCGAGGAACTGGCCGACCGCTACGGCAAGCTGCCGGAGCCGGTGGAGAACCTGCTGCTGGTGGCGGGCCTGAGGATGCTCGCGCGGGCGTGCGGCGTCGGCGAGATCGTGCTGCAGGGCACCAGCATCCGGTTCGCGCCGGTGGAGCTGCGCGAGTCGCAGGAGCTGCGGCTCAAGCGGCTCTACCCGGGCTCGGTGATCAAGGCGACGTCCCACCAGGTGCTGGTGCCGCGCCCGAAGACCGCGAAGGTCGGCGGCAAGCCGCTGGTCGGGCGGGACCTGCTCGGGTGGGTCGGGGAGTTCCTCACCTCGGTGCTGGGGTCCTGAGGCGGCCGGCCCGGCGGACGGCGGGGCCGTCCGCGGCGCGCGAGACGCGTCGCGGACGGCCCTGATGCGTACAGGGGCCCTACGGCCGGTCGGGGCGGTCGCGGTCCATGCCGAGGCGGCGTTCCGCCTGCTGCTGCCCGGTGTCGATGTGCTGCTCGTGCTTGCCGCCGGTCCTCTCGTTCAGCTTCTTCTCCGCGGCGTCCGAGGCCTTGTGCGCCTTCTCGCGCGCCGCCTTGCTGCCCTTGAACTTGTCGAGGATGCCCATGCGGAACTCCTTCCGAAATGGCTCGAATCCGACCATACGCGCGGATCGGACGGAGTGCCCACGGGGGTGGCGGACGGTCTGGACCGCTCGCTCGTTACGGTGAGTTCCGGGATCGGACCGCCCCTGCCGGGGCAGGGGTACAGCAGACCGAGGGAGGGGGCGCGGTGACGAGAGATCCGGGACGGGGCGTCAGGGTGCGGCGTGCGGGAGGGGCCGCGGCCGTCGCGGTGGTCCTCCTCGCGGGATGCGAGTCCATACCGGAGGCGGACGTCCCCGCCGTCGGGAGCAGCGGAGCGGCGACGCCCGACGGGAAGGCGGTGAGCCCGCTGGACAACCCCGACGGCACCCGCCCCGGCCTCGCCCCCGTGCGCGACGCCCGGGACCGCGCCGAGGCCGCCGCCCTCATCGACAAGGTCGCCACCAAGGGCCGCGGCCCCAGGACCGGCTACGACCGCGACGAGTACGGCTACGCGTGGATGGACACGGCGGACGGAGTGCCGCTGGCCCGGAACGGCTGCGACACGCGGAACGACATCCTCCGGCGCGACGGCCGGGAACTGCGCTTCCGCTCCGGCTCCGACTGCGTCGTCGTCTCCCTGACACTGGCCGACCCCTACACCGGCAGGACCATCGAGTGGCGCAAGCAGCAGGCCGCCGAGGTGCAGATCGACCACGTCGTGCCGCTCTCCTACAGCTGGCAGATGGGCGCCTCCCGCTGGTCCGAGGCCAAGCGCCGGCAACTGGCCAACGACCCGCTCAACCTGATGCCGGTCGACGGCGGCGCCAACTCCGCCAAGAGCGACTCCGGGCCGGCCTCCTGGCTGCCGCCCAGCAGGGCCGTCCGCTGCGCCTACGCCGTCCGCTTCGCCCAGGTCGCGGTGAAGTACGAGATGCCGGTGACGTCGGCCGACAAGCGCGCGATGGCCGCGCAGTGCGGCGGCTGAGCGCGCCGGCGGCCACCGTCCCCGGATCCTCCCGTGCGCGGCGGGCGTTGGCCGCGCGCCGCCGCTGACCCCGCGCGGGCCGTCGCGCCGGGGCGACACCGGCGGCCGGAGCCGTCCCCCTGTTGCGGAGGCCGTACGCTCTGTGACGCTGCGCACTGATGAGCGTATGAACGGGAGAGCACGCACATGATCGACCGCGGGGACGCCGCTTCCGGATTCCCGGACGCGGACAGGGCGGGCGCGGACGACGAAGGGGACGGGCGGTCCGACGGCCGCCTGACGGCCGCGGTACGCGACAGCGGGGACCCCGCGGCGATCGAGGAGCTGTACCGGCGTCACTTCCGTGCCGTCCTGGTCTACGCCCGCGTGTGCTCCCGCGATCCGCACACCGCCGAGGATCTCGCCTCGGAGGCGTTCACCCGCACCGTCCGGGCGGTTCGTGACGGCAAGGGCCCCACCACCGCATGGCGCCCTTACCTGCTGTCCGTGGTCCGGCACACCGCGGCCGCCTGGGCCGAGCAGTCCCGCCGCGTCGATCTCGCGCCGGAGTTCGGGCAGTGGCTGGACGCGGAGGGCCGTGGAGGAGCGGGCCCGGCCGGGGAGGGCCGGACCGCCGACGGCGAGGAACAGGTGGTCCGGGCGGAGGAGGGCGGTCTGGTCGCCGCCGCCTTCCGGTCCCTGCCCGAGCGGTGGCGCGCGGTGCTCTGGCACCACGTGGTGGAGGAGGAGCCCGCGGCCAGGGTGGGCGCCCTGCTGGGCCTCACGCCCAGCGGGGTCACCTCGCTGGCGGCCCGGGCCCGCGAGGGCCTGCGGGAGGCCTATCTCGCCGCCCATGCCCGCCAGGGCGCGGCCGACGAGGAGTGCCGCGGGTGCAGCGACCGTCTCGCCGCCGTGGCGCGCGCCTCCCGTCCGCCGCGGGACCGGCGCCTGGAGCGCCACCTGGAGCGGTGCCGGCGGTGCCGACGGGCCGCCCGCGAGCTGGCCGACCTCAACCAGCGGCTGCGCACGGTGCTGCCCGCGGCCGTGCTGCTGTTCGGCGGCCCGGCGTACCTGGAGGCGCGTGCCGCCGCCGCGGCCGTGGCGTCCGGGCAGGCCGGTGCGGGCGCGGCGTCCTCGCACGCCGGCGCCGGGGGAGCGGCGGGGGCCAAGGCCGCGGTGCTCGCCGTCGGCGCGGCCGCGGTGATCTTCGGGGGATGGGCGCTGTGGCCCGGCGGCGGGGAGCCGCAGGACCGTCCCGGCGCGGCGGGCGGGCCGCCGTCCGCCGCGCGGAGCGCCGTTCCGGCGCCGTCCGCATTGTCCACCGGTACGCCGAGCCCGTCCCCGTCCCCGTCCTCGTCCCCGTCCGGGTCGAGCTCGCCCTCGTCCCCGTCGGGCCCGTCCCCGTCCGCCGGGAGCCCGTCCCCGTCCGACGCCGGCTCCCGCCCGGCGGCGCCCGCCCTCGGGGGGCCGAGCACGCTGCGCTTCGTGTCGACGGGCGCGTGCATGGAGATACCGGGCGGCTCGCGGGCGGCCGGGGTCCGGCCGGTGGGGGCCGACTGCGACGGCGGCCCGGAGGAGCGCTGGGTGCTGCTGGAGCCCTACCCGGGGGACCGGGCGCGCACCCAGGTCCGCAACGAGGCGACAGGACTGTGCCTGGCGCGTTCGGGGGGAACCGAGGACCACGCCCCCGTCCGCCAGCAGGCCTGCGACGCCACGAGCGGCGTCCAGCTGTGGAACCTGTGGGCCGACGGCGGGAGGGGCGAGGCGGCCCTGCGCGACGCCGAGGGCACCCGGTACCTCGGCCTCGTCGAGTGGGCCCGGGCGGACCAGGGCCAGGAGCACGGCACGGCGACCGGCACCACGCGGTACTACTACGGCTCCGCCTCCCTGCGGTTCCTCTTCGAGCCCGGATTCCTCGGAGAGTAAAGAGGAGGCAAAGTCGCGGGACGGGTCGCGGACGGCTCCCTCCTTCCCCTCGGAAGCGTGCTCACACGCTCATCCCACGTCCGAAGGAAAAAGGGAACATGAAGAAGTCCACCCTGGGCCGGGCCTGCCTGGCCGGCGGCATCACCGCACTCGCGCTCGGCCTCGTCCCCTCCGCGGCGCACGCCGACGACGCGCCGGTGGAGCGCAAGACCCTGCCCGTCCTCGTGGAGTTCACCGACAGCTCCTTCCAGCACCCGGACAAGGTGGCGGAAGGCACCCCGGACACCTACTTCGGCGACCGCAAGGACTCGCTCGCCTCGTACTTCTCGGAGCTCTCGCGCGGCCGGTACACCCTGGTGCCCGCGGTCGACGAGCAGTACATCGGCCCCGTCGAGCTGCCGATGAGCGCCGCCGGCTGCGACAACGGCCGGATCAACGAGCTGACCCGCGAGGCCCTGGCCGAAAAGGGGCTGACGATGGGTGAGGACTACGAGAGCCTGTCGATGGTCTTCCCGGCGCAGAAGACCGGCTGCGCCTGGGCCGGCCTCGCCACCGTCCCCGGTCCCTACACGTGGATCAACCTCTACGGCACCGCGAGCGGACTCGGCGTGCTCGGACACGAGTTCGGGCACAACATGGGCTGGGGCCACCAGACCCGCTCCATGTGCACCGACGGCGACCTGGTCGACTGCGAGGTGAACGGCACCAGCGCCAAGTCGCTGATGGGCGGCGGAGGTCCCGGGGCGGGCGTCTCCGCGCCCGAGCTGATCCGCGCCGGATGGCTCACGGACGGCGAGGCCGTGAAGGTGACGGGGTCCGGCACCTTCACGCTGCGGTCGCTGCACGGCGAGGGCAGCGGCGTCCGCGCCCTGGACATCCCCATGGGCGAGGACCGCCTGGTCGTCGAGTACCGGCACGCGGCGGGCTCCTTCGACGACCGGATAGAAGGGGTGCACGCCTACCGGGTGCCCGAGGGCGACTACGGATCCTCCACGCTCATCGACCTCACCGAGGCCAACAAGACGGTCGGCAACGACGCCCCGGCCGACGCCGACGCGGTCACCGCGCTGAAGGACACGGCCAGCAAGGTCTCCGTCGCCGTGGTGTCCTCCGGCGACGGCCAGGCGAAGGTGCGGGTGTCGCTCGACGGCGAGGACCTCAGCACCGTCGTGGACGCCCCGGAGCCGAGCGCGGAGCCCGACCCGGCCCACACCGGTTCGGACACCAACGCGGGCGACGCCCCGCTGGACGGCACGCAGCCGCAAGGGGGCGCCGAGGAGCCGGCGGCCGACGCCGACGCCGGAGCCGGCGCCGCCGACGAGAACCTCGCCGCAACGGGCGGCAGCTCCGCCACCCTGCCGGTGGCCCTCGGCGGTGCCGCCCTCGTGGCGGCCGGCGTGACCGGCCTCTTCCTGCTGCGCCGCCGCAGGAACGCCTGACACCGGGGCGCGCACCCGGCACCGGCCCCGCCCGTGCGCCGAGCAGGTCCCTCCCGGGAAGGGCCTCCCGGCAAGCGGGCGCGCCGCTGCCGGGGCGCGGCAGGGAGTGAGGAACCGGTCGTCAGGGGACCGGACACTCCCTGCCGCGACTCCCTGATCCCACGATCAGGACACGTCCAGGCGCAGGAACGCCTCCGGCCGGCCCGACCGGCTGCCGGAGGCAGGACGGCCGGTGAGCCCGCCCTCCGCCCTCCGGCGGACACGGACGGCACGGGCCGACCGGCGTACGCGCGCGGACGGGCGGCCGGCCGCCCGTCCGGCCGCGCTGACGATGCGCACCGCCGGCCACCGCGAGGCCGGCAGCCACGCGTCCACCGCCCCCGGCTCGGCGTCCGCCGCCCCCGGCTCCCGCGTCCCGCACCGGACGAACAGCGGCGCTACGGCGGGCGGTTGCCCGCCCTCGACCCGTTCGTCCCCGACCGACGCCCCGGCCGGAGCCCGCGGGTCCGCCCGGACACCGCCCCGGCCCGCCCTCCGCGCCCCCGCGCGGGGGGAGTTCGCGCCGGTGCCCGGCGTGCTCCGGTACGACAACGGTTCGGTACATCACGGGAACGGTTGTGGCCGCGGACCTATACGCTCGGAGTCTCCACCGGAGTCCACACATCGGCTACACCCGTCCAGGAGCAGCATGTACGGCCACGGCGCGCCGCCCACACCCAGCACGGGATCGGTCATCACGCAGCGCGTGCTGTACGCGGCCTCCGGGGTGCTGTGCTGCGGCATGCTGGCCTCCGTGCCGCTGTTCCGGATCGCGGTGCGGCGCGGGCGGGTCTTCGACTGGATAGCGGCCTGGGCGAGCATTCCGCTGATCATCGTCTGCGTCGTCCTGATCGGCTCCGTCCCGGAGGAGGACTGGCGGAGCGACGCGGGCCTCGGCGTCCTCCTCCTCCTGGGCGCCTGCGCCTCCGCCCACTACCTGATCGTGGACATCCGGCTGCCGCGCCGGCCGGGTCCCTACGGCGGCCCGGTGCCGCCGTCGCCGCACGCCACCACGGTGCACGCCCCCTACGGCTACCCGCAGCCGGCCTCGCCGTACGCGTCCACGGCCGTGCCGCAGCCGCCGCACACCCCCCTCGCCGGCCCCGTGCCGCCCGCCGCCGTGCCGGCCGTCCCCGTGCCTCCCGCCCCCGTGCCCCCGCAGGCGCAGCCGCCGCAGCGGCCCGCGCCCGCCCGGATCGACCAGGTGCGCGCCGAGCTCGACGAGCTGAGCGACTACCTGCGCCGGCAGGACGGACAGCAGCGGCGGCCGGGCGACCACGAAGGCGGACGGTGAGCGTGACGGCGGGACGAGTCGTCGCCGGCCGCTACGAACTGTCCACGCTCATCGGCCAGGGCGGCATGGGACAGGTCTGGACGGCCTACGACAAGCGGCTGGACCGGCGCGTGGCCGTGAAGCTGCTGCGCCCCGACAAGGTGGCCGGCCAGGAGGCCGACGAACTGCGCCGCCGCTTCGTGCGCGAGTGCCGGGTGACCGCCCAGGTCGACCACCCCGGCCTGGTCACCGTGCACGACGCGGGCAGCGAGGGCGAGGAACTGTTCCTCGTCATGCAGTACGTCGACGGCGCCGACCTCGGCGACCACCTCGCCGAGCACGACCCCTACCCGTGGCAGTGGGCGGTCGCGGTCGCCGCGCAGCTGTGCGCGGTGCTCAGCGCCGTGCACGCGGTGCCGATCGTGCACCGCGACCTCAAGCCGCGCAACGTGATGGTGAGGCAGGACGGCACGCTCACCGTGCTGGACCTCGGCGTCGCCTCCGTGATGGACGCCGACACCACCCGCCTGACGCACACCGGCACCCCCATCGGCTCGCCCGCCTACATGGCGCCCGAGCAGGCGATGGGCGGCGCGGTCGGCCCGTACACGGACCTGTACGCGCTCGGCGTGCTGATGCACGAACTGCTCAGCGGGGACGTGCCGTTCTCCGGTTCCACGGCGCTCGGGGTGCTGCACCGGCACCTGTACGAGCCGCCGGTGCCGGTGCGCCGGCTGCGCCCCGAGGTGCCCGAGGCACTGGAGGCCCTGGTGCTGCGGCTGCTCGCCAAGGACCCGCAGCACCGCCCGGACTCCGCGCAGGAGGTCTACGAACACCTGTCGCTGCTGCTGCCCGCCCGGGGCACGCCCACCGGCGCCCCGCTGGACCCGACCCGGCCCTTCCTGCGCCCGCACGCCCCCTGGCCGGACCGGGCCAGGACGCCGGCGCCGCAGCCCGCGCCCGCCGCGCCGCCCGCGCCGGCTGCGGAGAAGGCCGACGTGGCCGCCGCCGTCGACGAGGTGAAGCGGCTGCTCGGCGAGGGCCGCATCACCCAGGCCGTCGACATCCTCGGCTCCATCCTCCCGGTCGCCGCCGAGCAGCACGGCGAGCACTCCCCGGTCGTGCGCACCCTGCGCAAGCAGTACGCGGCCACGCTGCTCGACGACGGGCAGTACCGGCGGGCCCTGCCCGAGCTGCGCCGCCTCGCCGACGAGCGCGCGGCCGAGGCGGGACAGGCCGACCCGCAGTCGCTGCGCCACCGCTACGAGGCCGCCCAGTGCCTGGAGCAGCTCGGCGACCCGGTGGCCGCCCTCGCCGAGTACCGGGCGCTGCTGCCGTACTACGAGAACCGGTACGTGGCCGCCGGGGACATGCAGCAGGCCCACGACGTGCGCCGCCGCATCGGCCACCTGCTGCTCGCCCTCGGGGACCGCCCCGCCGCGCACGACACGCTGGCGCGGCTGCTGCACGACGTGGAGCGCGTCCAGGGGCCGGGTCACCCGCTCGCCGCGGACATCCGGCGGACCCTCCAGTGGCTGGGACAGGTGCGCGGCTAGCGCGGCCGGACCCGGCGAAGGGGAGACGGCGGGCGCGGCGGTGCCCGAAGTCGCCGTGAATCGTTGGTCGAATGGGTTGGCCAGAGCTTGGCCGATGCCTACCATCGATCACCGCAAGACTTTGTGCACCGCCGCACAAGCTCTCCTCAGGAGGTTTCCTTGCACCGCCGCCGTCGCACCGCGTTCCTCCTCACCGCCGCGATCGCCGCGGCGGCGCCCCTGCTCACCGCCTGCGGAAACGACGCGCACCCCGGTGCGGCGGCCGTGGTCGGCGGGGAGCGGATCACCGTGTCGCAACTGGAGAACCGCGTCGACGAGGTGCGGTCCGCCCAGCGGGCCGCCGTCCCGGACGAGGCGCAGTACCAGCAGGCCATCGCGCGCACCGGCGGCCTGACCCGCGACACCCTGCACAGCATGGTGCTGGACAAGGTGCTGGAGCGCGCCGCGCGCGACGCCGGGGTGACCGTCTCGGACCGCGAGGTGCAGCGGACGCGGGCCGAGTTCGAGCAGCAGGCCGGCGGCGCGAAGGCGCTGGAGGCCGCCTGGCTCCAGCAGTACGGCGTCCCGCCGCAGCGCCTCGACGAGAACCTCCGCGTCCAGGTGACGGCGCAGAAGCTCGCCCAGAAGCTCGGCACCGACACCAGCCGTCCCGAGTTCTGGAAGGCGCTGTCCGACGCGAGCGAGGAGCTCGGGGTCGACCTCAACCCGCGCTACGGCGAGTGGGACGCGGAGAAGAGCAGCCGGGTGGACGCGAAGACGCCGTGGGTGAAGGACGTCACCGCCGCGGACGGGCCGCCGCTGGGCCTGTGACGTGGGCTAGTTTCGAAGGGTGAACGCAACCAGCCCCGCACCGACCCCCGAGGCCGCCGCCGGCCGTGTCGTCCTGCTCACCACCAGCCACCGGGTCGCGCCCGGACTGCTGTCCTGGCCCGCCTGGCAGATCCTGCACGCGGCCGACCGGGTGCTGTGCGCGGACGGCGCCCATCCGCAGCTGCCGTACCTGCGGGAGGCGGGGATATCCGTCGAGGAGGCCGCGCCCACCGCCGAGGAGGTCGTCGACGCCTGCGCCGGCGGACGCACCGTGGTCGTCGTCGCGACCGGCGAGGGCGAGCCCGCGCTCACCGACGGACTGGCGCGGCTGGCCGGCGGCGGGCGGGTGCGGATGCCCGAGCTGGAGCTGCTGCCCGCCTCCTACGACCTGCCGGGCGCCCGCCTGCTCGACCTGGTGCAGGTCATGGACCGCATCCGTGCGGAGTGCCCCTGGTCCTCCCGGCAGACCCACAAGGGCCTCGCCAAGTACGGCATCGAGGAGGCGTACGAGCTCGTCGAGGCCATCGAGGACGGCGACCGGGAGGAACTGCGCGAGGAGCTGGGGGACGTGCTGCTCCAGGTCGTCTTCCACGCGCGGATCGCCGAGGAGCACCCGGACGAGCCGTTCTCCGTCGACGACGTGGCGGGCGGCATCGTCGCCAAGCTCGTCCACCGGCATCCGCACGTCTTCGGGGAGGAGACGGCGCGGACGCCGGAGGAGGTCAAGGCGCACTGGATGCGGACGAAGGCGGAGGAGAAGCGGCGGGAGTCCGTCACGGACGGGGTGCCGGTGGGGCAGCCGGCCCTCGCCCTCGCCGCCAAGCTGGCGGGCCGGGCCCGCGGGGCGGGCCTCTCCGTTCCTCTTCCCTCCGCGGAAGGGATCGGGTACGAGCTGCTGGCGCTGGCGGCGCGGGCGGAGGCGGAGGGTGTGGACGCGGAGGCGGCCCTCCGGGCCGCCGCCCGGGCCTACCGGGATGCGATCCGCGCCGCGGAGAAGGTCACGGGCGTCTGACCTCCCCGTCTCGGGGGCTTTGCCCCCGGACCCCATGCGCGCGGTTCCCCGCGCTCCTGTAGGCGTACTGGTCCCCAGTCCTTCAAGAGGAGAGCCCGAGCCCTCGCGGACGCGCGGGGGCAGCGTCCCTCCAGGGGCGCGGGGAACTGCGCGAACCACCCCCACGCACCCGTACCTGCCCTGCGCGCCGGCCACCCCGTCCCCGCTGCCGCCGCCGCGGGCCCCCGTTAGGGTCGCCCCATGCGCGACCAGTCACCCCCCACCCCCCAGGGCCCCGCCCCCGACCTGTTCACCTGGGAATTCGCAGCCGACCCCTACCCCGCCTACGCCTGGCTGCGCGAGCACGCCCCCGTGCGCAGGACCCGGCTGCCCAGCGGCGTCGAGGCCTGGCTGGTCACGCGGTACGCCGACGCCCGGCAGACCCTCGCCGACAACCGGCTGTCCAAGAACCCCGCGCACCACGACGAGCCCGCCCACGCCAAGGGCAAGACCGGCATCCCGGGCGAGCGGCAGGCCGACCTCATGACGCACCTGCTGAACATCGACCCGCCGGACCACACCCGTCTGCGCCGGCTGGTCAGCAAGGCGTTCACCCCGCGCCGGGTCGCGGAGTTCGCGCCCCGCGTGCAGGAGCTCACCGACGGCCTCATCGACCGCTTCGCGGCGGCCGGCTCCGCCGACCTGATCCACGAGTTCGCCTTCCCGCTCCCCATCTACGCCATCTGCGACCTGCTCGGCGTCCCGCGCGAGGACCAGGACGACTTCCGGGACTGGGCGGGCATGATGATCCGCCACGGCGGCGGCCCGCGCGGCGGGGTGGCCCGGTCGGTGAAGAAGATGCGCGGCTACCTCGCCGAGCTGATCCACCGCAAGCGCGAGGCGCTGCCCGCCGAGCCCGTCCCCGGCGAGGACCTCATCTCGGGTCTGATCCGCGCCTCCGACCACGGGGAGCACCTCACCGAGAACGAGGCCGCCGCGATGGCGTTCATCCTTCTCTTCGCCGGCTTCGAGACCACCGTCAACCTCATCGGCAACGGCACCTACGCCCTGCTCACCCACCCCGGGCAGCGGGAGCGCCTGCAACGGGCGCTGGCCGAGGGGGACCGCGGGCTGCTGGAGACCGGGGTGGAGGAACTGCTGCGCTACGACGGGCCGGTGGAGCTGGCGACGTGGCGGTTCGCCACCGAGCCGGTGGTCATCGGCGGGCAGCGTGTCGAGGCCGGCGACCCGGTCCTCGTCGTGCTGGCCGCGGCCGACCGGGACCCGGAGCGGTTCGCCGACCCGGACACCCTGGACCTGGGCCGCCGCGACAACCAGCACCTGGGGTACGGGCACGGCATCCACTACTGCCTGGGCGCCCCCCTCGCGCGCCTGGAGGGGCAGACCGCGCTGGCCACCCTGCTGACCCGGCTGCCGGACCTCAGGCTCGCCGTGGAGCCGGCCGAGCTGCGGTGGCGCGGCGGCCTCATCATGCGGGGACTCCGCACGCTTCCGGTGGAATTCTCTCCTCCGCGTCCAGCACGGACCTGACGAGGGGACTGACCTTCCTGTCCGGTTCCTGCGGGTTACGCGCGGAAACCTGAGACATGCTCAACTCTGTGATCTCCATGTGATCTGCACGGCATGAACTTGTGACAAGTGATCGTCTGCCTATACGTTCACCCATCAAGTACGGCGCGCCGCAAGGTTTTGCTCACCGTGCCGGTCCTCGTCGCCGAGTGAAAGGCTTCCGCATGCTCTCCGGGAACGGCCGACACCGTCGCCCTCGCCAGGCTCCGGCTCTTCTCGTCGCGGCCGGGGTGACCGGCTCCGCCATCGCGATCCCTCTGCTCGGGGCGGGCGGTGCCAGTGCGGCGGACGGCGAGACCTGGGACCGGGTCGCGGAGTGCGAGAGCGGCGGATCCTGGAGCCAGAACACCGGCAACGGCTACTACGGCGGCCTCCAGCTGACCCAGGACGACTGGGAGGCCTACGGCGGCCTGGAGTTCGCGCCCAGCGCCGACCAGGCCAGCCGCAACCAGCAGATCACCGTCGCCGAGAGGCTCCTCGCCGACCAGGGGGTCGGCAAGTGGCGCGCCTGCGGCCTGCTCACGGGCCTGAACCAGGACACGGCGTCCCCGAACGTCGACCCGGGCGTGGCCGACGACGCGACCCCGGACGACTCCCGGACCGCCGGCACCGCCACTCCGTCCGGTTCGCCGGAACCGGGTGATGCGTCCGCTTCTCCCTCTCCGTCCGCCACGCCCGGTTCGTCCGACGAGGAGAAGGGGGAGGAGGGTGACGCGAACGACAAGGCCTCCCCGTCCGCCCCCGCCGCCTCCGGGCGTGAGGAGTCGGACAAGTCGGGGCAGAGCACCGGTTCTTCGGAGGTCACCGAGTCCGAGTCCGCCGGCGCGGGCCGCCACCGCGGCCCCAGCGCCCAGGAGGACGAGCGCGCCGACGTCGCGGCCTCGTCGGCCGGCCGGCACGCCTCGCGCTCCGCCGGCACGCCGGCCGAGGCCGCCGACGACCGTTACACCGTGCAGGCCGGGGACAGTCTGGTGTCCATCGCCGACTCCCTTGCCCTCACCGGCGGATGGACGGCGCTCTACGTCGAGAACCAGCAGGTCATCGGCGACGACCCGAACCTGATCCTGCCAGGTCAGCGGCTTCTCTTGGACGCGGAGACCGGCGAGTAGCGGGCGCGGGCGGCGCCCGAAGGCGCCTCCGCGCGGCGGCAGTTGACGGAGCGATTCGGGCTGAATGTCCGTAATAAGGGCTGTGAGAGATAGGTCTCAGAAGACCTGATCATCTTTGAAATTCCGTCGGGCCCGTGCTTACGGTCGTGACCGCTCGCCATCGCGGGCCCCGGCCGCCGCCACGCCGAATCCTGCCAGCGGCAGCACGGGAACAGTCGTCGCGTCATGCGCCGTAGGCAGGAGCGGGGGACCCAGGTAGGCGCCGGACCCGGACGGTTCACGTCCGGTACGGCTCGGGGTGAAGCCGCGTCCCGGGAGGGACGTGGCCGGGCAACTCAACCGGCCCGAACCCGACAGCTCACCTCGTAGGCGTCGGTGAGGGGATCCATCCATGCTGTTTTCCGGCAAGGGCAAGCACCGTCGTCCGTCCAAGGCCACTCGCGCCATCGCCATCGCCGGTGTCACCGGCGCCGCCGTCGCCGGTCCGCTGATGGCGGCCGGCAACGCCTCCGCCGCCACCGCGTCCGAGTGGGACGCCGTCGCCCAGTGCGAGTCCGGCGGCAACTGGTCCATCAACACCGGCAACGGCTACTACGGCGGTCTGCAGTTCTCCGCCTCCACCTGGGCCGGGTACGGCGGCACCAAGTACGCGGCCACCGCCGACCAGGCCACCAAGGCCCAGCAGATCGAGATCGCCGAGAAGGTCCTCGCGGGCCAGGGCAAGGGCGCCTGGCCGGTCTGCGGCACCGGCCTGTCCAACGCCGCCTACAACGGCTCCTCCGCCGAGGGCTCCTCCCAGGGGTCCGGCGCCACGGAGTCCCGCGAGAGCGAGCAGAAGGCCTCCCGCTCCGCCGAGCGCCCGGCCGCCCCGGCCGAGCAGAAGGCCGAGCAGAAGACCGTCACCACCCCGACCGGCGAGAAGGTCGAGAAGGGCGACGGCGAGTACAAGGTCGTCAAGGGCGACACCCTCAGCTCGATCGCCGCGGAGCGCGACGTCAAGGGCGGCTGGGCGAAGCTGTTCGAGCTGAACGACGACATCCTCGACGACGCCGACCTCATCTACCCGGGCCAGCAGCTGCACCTGAAGTAAGGCCGGCCGCACGGTCCCTCCCCCCGTTCCCACGGGCCACCCGCCCCGGTGCGTTTCTTCCCCGTACGCACCGGGGCGGGGTCATGTCCGGACGCTTTCCGGTCACGGTTTCCCGAACCTGCTTTGTTCCGTTCGGAAACAATTTACTCTCGGTTCTGTCCATGAGGCGGGCGGCCGGATGGCCGATCGCCCGGAGCCGGTTAGGCTCGGACTCGCAGGGCCCCCGCGGCCCCGCTCACCCGCGTCACATCCCAAGAAGGAGATGCTCGTGCCGTCCATCGACGTCGTCGTAGCCCGGGAAATCCTGGACTCCCGAGGCAACCCCACGGTCGAGGTCGAGGTCGGCCTCGACGACGGCAGCACGGGTCGTGCCGCCGTCCCGTCCGGCGCCTCCACCGGCGCCTTCGAGGCCGTCGAACTCCGTGACGGCGACGCCGGCCGTTACCTCGGCAAGGGCGTCGAGAAGGCCGTACTGGCCGTCATCGAGCAGATCGGCCCGGAGCTCGTCGGCTACGACGCCACCGAGCAGCGCCTGATCGACCAGGCGATGTTCGACCTGGACGCCACCGACAACAAGGGCTCGCTCGGCGCCAACGCCATCCTCGGCGTCTCGCTCGCCGTCGCGCACGCCGCCTCCGAGGCCAGCGACCTGCCGCTGTTCCGCTACCTGGGCGGCCCGAACGCGCACCTGCTGCCGGTGCCGATGATGAACATCCTGAACGGCGGCTCGCACGCCGACTCCAACGTGGACATCCAGGAGTTCATGATCGCCCCGATCGGCGCGGAGTCCTTCTCCGAGGCGCTGCGCTGGGGCGCCGAGGTCTACCACACCCTCAAGAAGGTGCTGAAGGGCAAGGGCCTGGCCACCGGCCTCGGCGACGAGGGCGGCTTCGCCCCGAACCTCGGCTCCAACCGCGAGGCACTCGACCTCATCCTCGAGGCCATCCAGGAAGCCGGCTACACCCCCGGCGAGCAGATCGCCCTGGCCCTGGACGTGGCCGCCTCCGAGTTCTACAAGGACGGCGTCTACAGCTTCGAGGGCAAGGAGCGCTCGGCCGCCGAGATGACCGAGTACTACGCGGAGCTCGTCGACGCGTACCCGCTCGTGTCCATCGAGGACCCGCTGTTCGAGGACGACTGGGAGGGCTGGAAGACCATCACCGCCAAGCTCGGCGACAAGGTCCAGCTCGTCGGTGACGACCTGTTCGTCACCAACCCGGAGCGCCTGGCCCGCGGCATCGAGGAGGGCGCCGCCAACGCCCTGCTGGTGAAGGTCAACCAGATCGGCTCGCTCACCGAGACCCTGGACGCCGTCGAGCTGGCCCAGCGCAACGGCTTCAAGTGCATGATGTCCCACCGCTCCGGCGAGACCGAGGACGTCACCATCGCCGACCTCGCCGTCGCCACCAACTGCGGCCAGATCAAGACCGGCGCCCCGGCCCGCTCCGAGCGCGTCGCCAAGTACAACCAGCTGCTGCGCATCGAGGAGATCCTCGACGACGCCGCGGTGTACGCCGGCCGCAGCGCGTTCCCCCGCTTCAAGGGCTGACCCCGCCCTCCGCAGGAGGCGTCGTACGTACGTCCCCGTACCCGGTCCCGTACCGTGTGCGGGGACGTACGCGCGTAGGAGACCGAACGAGAGGCGGGAACATGGCGGTCAAGGACCGGGACCGTTTCTCCACCGCGACCAGGATCCGGCTGATCGGTGAGCAGACCGCGGCCCGGGTCTACCGCTCGCAGACCAAGCGGCAGGCCCGCCGCTCCCGGCTGACCGGCCGCGCGGCCCTGCTCGTCCTGGTCGTCTGCTCCCTGGTCGTGGCCCTCGCCTACCCGATGCGGCAGTACGTCTCCCAGCGCGCGGAGATCGCCGACCTGCAGAAGGAGCAGGACGAGACCCGCCGGCGGGTCGAACGGCTGCGCGACCTCAAGGCCCGCTGGCAGGACGACGCCTACGCCGAGCAGGAGATCCGCAGGCGCCTGCACTACGTCATGCCGGGGGAGACCGGCTACATCGTCGTCGACCCGGCCGGCGCCGGAACCACGCGCGGCGACCTCCGGGCCGCCGACCGCCCCTGGTACGCCAACGTCTGGGACGGCGTCGACAAGGCCGACGCCGCCGACCAGTGACCCGACGGAACACCGCAGAAAGACACGTATGGACACCCCTCCGCCCACGACGCCGCGCACCGAGCCCACCGCCGCGGACGTCGAGGCCTTCAAGCAGCAGCTCGGCAGGCCCCCGCGCGGGCTGCGCGCCATCGCGCACCGCTGTCCCTGCGGGCAGCCGGACGTCGTGGAGACCGCACCGCGGCTGCCCGACGGCACGCCCTTCCCGACGCTGTACTACCTGACGTGCCCGCGGGCGAACTCCGCGATCGGCACGCTGGAGGCGAACGGCGTGATGAAGGAGATGACCGAGCGGCTGGCCGCCGACCCGGAGCTCGCGGCCGCCTACCGCGCGGCGCACGAGGACTACGTCCGGCGCCGCGACGAGATCGAGGAGCTGAGGAACTTCCCCAGCGCGGGCGGCATGCCGGACCGGGTGAAGTGCCTGCACGTGCTGGTCGCCCACTCGCTCGCGGCCGGCCCCGGCGTGAACCCGCTGGGCGACGAGGCGCTGGCGATGCTGCCGGAGTGGTGGAGCAAGGGGCCGTGCGTGACGCCGGCGGAGGAGACGGGGGAGGGCCGGTGACCCGGGTCGCCGCGATCGACTGCGGGACGAACTCCATCCGGCTGCTGGTGGCCGACGTCGACCCGGTGACGGGCGAACTCACCGACCTGGACCGGCGGATGACGATCGTGCGGCTCGGCCAGGGCGTCGACCGCACCGGCCGGCTGGCGCCGGAGGCGCTGGAGCGGACCTTCGCCGCCTGCCGCGAGTACGCGGAGGCCATCGAGAAGCACGGCGCGCGGAAGCTGCGCTTCGTCGCCACCTCGGCCTCCCGCGACGCCGAGAACCGCGACGTGTTCGTGCGCGGGGTGGTGGACATCCTGGGCGTGGAGCCCGAGGTGATCACCGGCGACCAGGAGGCGGAGCTCTCCTTCACCGGCGC
The DNA here is from genome assembly GCF_002899455.1 of Streptomyces sp. DH-12. GTDB lineage: Bacteria > Actinomycetota > Actinomycetes > Streptomycetales > Streptomycetaceae > Streptomyces. The sequence goes on from NZ_PPFB01000001.1 coordinate 4,538,803, forward strand.
CACCAGGGAGCTGACCGGCCGGGACGGCCTGCACCGGCCGTTCCTGGTGGTGGACATCGGCGGCGGCTCCACCGAGTTCGTCGTCGGCGACGACCACGTGCGCGCCGCCCGCTCCGTGGACGTCGGCTGCGTCCGGATGACCGAGCGCCACCTGGTGCGGGACGGGGCCGTGACGGACCCGCCCACCGAGGAGCAGATCGCCGCGATGCGCGCCGACATCGAGGCCGCCCTGGACCGGGCGGAGGAGGCGGTGCCGCTGCGCGAGGCACGGACGCTGGTGGGCCTCGCCGGATCCGTCACCACCGTGTCGGCGATCGCCCAGGACCTGCCCGAGTACGACTCGGCGGCCATCCACCACTCCCGCGTCTCCCGCGACCGGGTCCGCGAGATCACCGGGTGGCTGCTGCGTTCCACCCACGCCGAACGGGCGGCGGTGCCGTCGATGCACCCGGGGCGGGTCGACGTGATCGGCGCCGGGGCCCTGGTGCTCCTGGCGGTCATGGAGCGGACGGGCGCGGAGGAGGTCGTGGTGTCGGAGCACGACATCCTCGACGGGATCGCTCACAGCTGCGCCGCCGAGGCGCGCTGAGGGGCGCTGCCGGACGGGGCCGGCACCGGGCGGGGCGTCGCAGCGTGCGGCAGACGTCCCGCCGGCCGTCCGCCTCGGCCGCGAGCGCGGCGGTTCACCGCCGCCTGGTCCGCGGCCCGACCCTTTTGTTACCGGTGAGTAGCCCTCCGCTGAGCAGTCGGGATGGCGTTTGAGCGGTGCTCCGGAGGGTCTTCGGGCCCTTCGGGGCGGACCTCTGCGGGAAAGTTCGTGAAGTTCTTCACAAGGATTTGGCCCCACGAGGGCGAAGAAGTGGGTCCGATTGACCCGTTCGGGCGCTCAACACCCCTTTGAACACGTTCAGAAGGGAGTCGGAGAGGGTCTGCGCGCACCGGTCGCACCGACCGCCCGGTCGGCCTCACAGTCCGTCCGAGACGACAGAGAGGCAGCTCACGCGGCATTGACAACGCGTCACCCGCGGCACCGGTTCCCGATCCGCACTGTGATCTGGATCAAGAAATGCGGGATGGTAACACAGGCCCTGTCAAAGCTTGTGAAGGGGCGCACGAGGTACCCCTCTGAGGCGGGTGGATACTCGATGCCATGAGCACCACGGAGCGTCCCAGGATCCTCGTAGTAGGCGGTGGGTACGTAGGCCTGTACGCAGCTCGGCGCATCCAGAAGAAGATGCGTTACGGCGAGGCGACCGTCACCGTCGTCGACCCGCGGTCGTACATGACCTACCAGCCCTTCCTCCCCGAAGCCGCCGCCGGCAGCATCTCCCCGCGGCACGTCGTCGTCCCGTTGCGGCGCGTGCTTCCCAAGGCGGAGGTCCTCACCGGCCGGGTCACCACCATCGACCAGGACCGCAAGGTCGCCACGATCGCCCCGCTGGTGGGCGAGGCGTACGAGCTGCCCTTCGACTACCTGGTGATCGCGCTGGGCGCGGTCTCCCGCACCTTCCCGATCCCCGGTCTCGCGGAGCAGGGCATCGGCATGAAGGGCGTCGAGGAGGCCATCGGCCTGCGCAACCACGTCCTCGAGCAGCTCGACAAGGCCGACTCCACCACGGACGAGGAGATCCGGCGCAAGGCGCTCACCTTCGTCTTCGTGGGCGGCGGCTTCGCCGGCGCGGAGACCATCGGTGAGGTCGAGGACATGGCCCGGGACGCGGCCAAGTACTACAAGACGGTGTCCCGCGAGGACATGCGCTTCATCCTCGTCGACGCCGCCGACAAGATCCTCCCCGAGGTCGGCCCCAAGCTCGGCGCGTACGGCAAGGAGCACCTCGAGAGCCGCGGCGTCGAGGTCTACCTGTCCACCTCCATGGACTCCTGCGTCGACGGCCACGTGGTGCTGAAGAACGGCCTCGAGGTCGACGCCGGCACCATCGTGTGGACCGCGGGCGTCAAGCCCAACCCGGCGCTGGCCCGCTTCGGCCTGCCGCTCGGTCCGCGCGGCCACGTCGACACCGAGCCGACGCTCCAGGTCAAGGGCACCGACTACATCTGGGCCGCGGGCGACAACGCCCAGGTGCCGGACCTCGTGGGCCGCAAGGCCGGCAACGAGAACGCCTGGTGCCCGCCGAACGCCCAGCACGCGCTGCGCCAGGCCAAGGTCCTCGGCGACAACGTGATCTCCGGCATGCGGGGCTTCCCGCAGAAGGAGTACAGCCACGCCAACAAGGGCGCGGTCGCGGGCCTCGGCCTGCACAAGGGCGTGGCGATGATCGTCATGGGCAAGTTCAAGATCAAGCTCAAGGGCCGGCTCGCCTGGTACATGCACCGTGGCTACCACGGTCTGGCCATGCCGACCTGGAACCGCAAGATCCGGGTCTTCGCCGACTGGACCCTCGGCATGTTCCTCAAGCGCGAGGTCGTGTCCCTGGGCGCGATCGAGTCCCCGCGCGAGGAGTTCTACGAGGCCGCCAAGCCGGCCCCGGCGCCCGCCGCGCAGGAGCCGAAGAAGACCGAGGCCAAGGCCTCCTGACCCGAGGCCAAGGCCTCCTGACCCGAGGTCAGCCGTAGGCAGGCCACTGTCGAAGGGGCCGCCCGCCATCCGTGGTGCGGGCGGTCCCTTCGGCGTGTCCGGGGGTGGCTCCCCGCGGGTCGCGTTCCCTCGCTCCGCCGGAAGACGACGCGCGCCGGGGACCGTCACGGCCGCGCCCAGGCCTTGTCGCGGTGACGGCATTCCGGGATCCGGTCACGGAGGTGCACACCATGGCAGACGCCGCCCCGCGGCCGAAGACGCCCTCGAACGGTTGACCGGCGCACTCCTCCCCGTGCGCCTCCGTACCCGGGACGGCGCGGAAGCCGGCCCCCGGACGCCCCCCGTCCCGGTCGTGCGCGACCGCCGCGCCCCGCGCCGCCGGGTGGCCGGCCTGGAGTCCGAGCGGGCCCGCGCGGCGGCCCTCGCCGGGCCGGGACGGGCCCGCGTCCGGCAGCTCCGCACGGCCGCCCCCGCGCTCGCCTCCGGACGCGACCGCACCGGCGTCGCCCGGGCCGTCGCCGTGCGGGCCTCCGGGCCCGGCTCCTCCGGGCTCCCGCTGCGCAGCCGCACCCGGAACCGGCCCGGCACACGAGGACGGGTCCCGCTCCACCCGGAGCGGGACCCGTCCTCGTGCCGGGACGTCCCGGTTACTCGGCCTTGATCGCCTGCAGCATGTTCAGCCGGGCCGCGCGCCGCGCCGGCCACAGCGCGGCCAGCACCCCGACCACCGCCGCCAGCAGCAGGAAGACGCCCATCCGGCCCCACGGCACGATCAGCTCGTACGTGTCCATCCGGGAGGCGACCAGCTCGCCGGCCGCCCAGCCGAAGAACACGCCCAGGCCGATGCCGAGCACGGCGCCGAACAGCGAGATCACCATCGACTCCAGCCGGACCATGCGCTTCACGCCCCGGCGGTCCAGGCCGACCGCCCGCAGCATGCCGATCTCCTGGGACCGCTCGAACACCGACATCGCCAGGGTGTTGACGACGCCGAGCACCGCCACGACCACCGCCATCGCCAGCAGCCCGTACACCATGTTCAGCACCACGGTGAACATCTGGCCGACCTCGTCGGACAGGTCCTTCCGGTCCTGGACCGCGATGCCCGGGTTGCTGCCGAGGGCCTTCTCCAGCGAGTCCTTGACCGCGTCGGACGCGCCGTCGGCCGTCTTCACCAGGACCTGCATGTCGTCCGGTTCCGGGTCGTGCGGGGCGAGGACCGCGGTGTCGAGCAGGACGCCGCGGACCATGTCGTTGGACTCGTAGACGCCGGCGAGCGTCAGCCGCTCCTTGCCGCCGTCCTCGAAGGCCACCGTGAAGGCCGAGCCGGTCCTCCAGCCGTAGTACGCCGCGGTCTCCCGGTCCGCGACGACCCGGGCGCCGCCGATCTCGAACGTGCCGTCGTGGACCGGCAGCCGCAGCAGGTCGCCGATGGTGGAGCCGTCGACGCCGGTGACGTACTCGGTCTCGCCGTCGACGCGGGTGACCGCGCCCCGCATCGGGCTGGTGGCGACCACGCCCTCGGTGCTCTTCAGCGTCTTCTCGACGTCCGGGGACAGCGAGTTGTAGTTCACCATCGAGACCGTGTAGTCGGCCTTGACCGCGTCGGCCGCCATCTTGTCGATGGCCTGCTGCAGACTGCCCGCCGCCACGGTCATGCCGGTGATCAGCGTGAGCCCGATCATCAGGGCGGACGCGGTGGCGGCGGTGCGCCGCGGGTTGCGCACCGAGTTCTGCCGGGCCAGCTTGCCGGCCACCCCGAACAGACGCAGCACCGGCGAGGCGGCGGCGGTCAGCGGACGGGACAGCAGCGGGGTCAGCACGAACACGCCGATGATCAGCAGCACCGCGCCCAGACCCATCGGCGCCTGGCCTTCGGTGCCGTCCATCGTGGTGGCCGCGAGGACCACCGCGATCCCGGCCGCCGAGAACAGCGCGCCCACGGTGTTGCGCAGCACCAGCGACTTGGTGGTCGCCTGTGCGTGCACCGCGCTCATCGCCGCCACCGGCGGGATCTTCGCGGCGCGCCGGCCCGGCAGCCACGCGGCGAGCACGGTGACGACGATGCCGACGGCGAACGCGGCGGCGACGGTGCCGGGGCTGACGACCAGCGGGCCGTCGGGCACGGGCGCGTCGAGGGCGCCCATCAGGGAGCGCAGCCCGACGCCGATGCCGACGCCGGCGAGCAGACCGGTGGCGGCCGCGACGGTGCCGACCACGAGCGCCTCGACCAGCACCGACCGGGTGACCTGGCGGCGGGAGGCGCCGACGGCCCGCAGCAGCGCCAGCTCCTTGGTGCGCTGGGCGACCAGCATGGTGAAGGTGTTGGCGATGATGAACGTGCCGACGAACAGCGAGATCCCGGCGAAGACCAGCAGGCCCTGCTTCAGGCCGTCCATCTGCGCGGCGATGGACCGCGCCTGGTCGTCGGCCAGCTTCTCGCCGGTCGTCATCTCCACGACGTCGTCCGGCAGCGCCTTCTCCAGTTGGGCCATCAGCGCGGCGTCGCCGACCCCCGGCTTCGCCGTCACGGCGATCTCGTCGAAGACGCCCGGCTCGCCGAGCAGCTTCTGCGCGGTCGCCGTGTCGAACAGGGTGAGGCTGCCGCCGGCCGCGACGAAGCCGTCGTCGGTGGTGAAGACACCGGTGATCACCGGCTCCAGGACCGGGCCGTCGACCGACATGCGCACGCTGTCGCCGACCTCGTAGCCGGCCCGCCGCGCGGTCTCGGAGTCGATGAGGATCTCGCCCTCGCCCTTCGGGGCACGCCCCTCGGCCAGCGGGTAGCGGGGGTCGTCGTCGCCCCAGTAGTTGCCGCCCTGCGACTGGAAGCCGCCGCCGATCAGCTTGCCGTCCTTGTCGGCGATCGCGGTGAAGCCGGAGACGACGCCGACGGCCCGCTCGGCGCCGGGTACGGCGGCGGCGTCGTCGACCAGGTCGCGGGTGAGGCGGTGCGACTCGCCGACCCGGTCGCCCTCGGCCCTCTCCCAGGAGGCCGTGACGGCGACGTCGACGTGGTCGAAGCCCTTGGCGGACTGCTTCTGCAGGGCGGCGGAGAGGGTGTTGGTGAAGACCAGGGTCCCCGAGACGAAGGCCACGCCGAGCATCACGGCGAGCACGGTCATCAGGAGCCGGGCCTTGTGCGCGAGGACGTTGCGCAAGGCGGTACGGAACATGGGTGTCTTCTCGGTCCAGACGTACGTGAAGAGGGGGGCGAGCGGGACGGGCGGGGGAGGGCGGGCCCGGGTCAGCTGGTGCGGCCCTTGGCGTCGAACCGCTTCATGCGGTCCAGCACCGAGTCGGCCGTCGGGCCGTGCAGCTCGTCGACGATCCGGCCGTCCGCGAGGAAGACCACCCGGTCCGCGTAGGCGGCGGCGACGGGGTCGTGGGTCACCATCACCACCGTCTGGCCGAGTTCGCGCACGGAGTTGCGCAGGAAGCCGAGCACCTCGGCGCCGGAGCGGGAGTCGAGGTTGCCGGTCGGCTCGTCACCGAAGACGATGTCGGGCCGGGAGGCAAGCGCCCGTGCCACCGCGACCCGCTGCTGCTGGCCGCCGGAGAGCTGGGCGGGCCGGTGGCTCAGCCGGTCGGACAGGCCGACCATCCGGATCACCGTGTCGAGCCACTCCTTGTCGGGCTTGCGGCCGGCGATGTCCATGGGAAGCGTGATGTTCTCCAGGGCGTTCAGCGTCGGCAGCAGGTTGAACGCCTGGAAGATGAAGCCGATCTTGTCCCGGCGCAGCCGGGTGAGCTGCTTGTCCTTCAGCGCGCCCAGCTCGGTGTCGCCGATGCGCACGGAGCCGGAGGTGAAGGTGTCGAGCCCGGCGACGCAGTGCATCAGCGTGGACTTGCCGGAGCCCGAGGGGCCCATGATCGCGGTGAACTCGGCCTGCCGGAAGTCGACGGAGACCCGGTCCAGGGCGACCACCCGGGTCTCGCCCTGGCCGTAGATCTTCGACAGCTCCGTGGCGCGTGCGGCCACGGCGGTGGTCCGGTCGGCGAGGGGGGCGGTGGTCACGGGCGGGCTCCTGTCGGGACGGCGTGTTCTCGGGGACGTGACCATCGTTCCGCGGCTCTGCCGCCGTGTAGTCAGCCGCTGCTCCGGTTCCCGGGGGCGACTCGGGACGGAGCGCCGGCCCCGGGGTCATACCTGGGGATGACGGGGGACCCCGACCGGGGTCGGGCCCGTAACGGGTGGGGCGCCCTTGTCCGGACGGTGAAATTACGTCATTCCGTGTGCGGGGCGTCCCGTCACGCGCAAGGCTGGTGGCGCGTGCTGACGATGCGTTAGCTAGGCTGATGCCCCATCAGGCGCCAATAAAATAAGACAAGATCAGCCGATCCCGCCGCTGCCGGGGGGAGGGCCACCGATAGGCTCGGAACCGCGAAGCGGGGCCCATGGCCTGCCCGGATGGTGGAATGCAGACACGGCGAGCTTAAACCTCGCTGCCCCTGAGCGGGCGTGCCGGTTCAAGTCCGGCTCCGGGCACCACCACGGCCGTCGGGCCGACCCGTGGGGCAGGGCCCGACCCGTGGGACAGGACAGGATTCGCTGCCGCTCGTCCACACCCTGGAGCGTTCCGCCTGCCCGGCGTCCGGCGCCCGGGACGCGGCGGCGCCCTCCTCGCGCCCGGCACCGGCCTCCCCGGACACCCCCGCGCGGCCGTCGGCGCCGGACGTGCGCACACGGGACTCGCGTTCCGCCGCACGCGGAGGGGGACGGCCGGTGCGTACCGCCGCGGGGGTCGCCGGAGCCGGGCCGGCCGGGCGCGGCTCCGCCCGTCCCGACCGCGTCGCCGGCTCCCGGTCCGCCGCGGCCGGCCCCGCCGAGGGCTGCACCGGCTCCCCCCGGAGCGATCACTGTCTCCGGCCGGTACCGGGCAGGTACCGGCTCGGTACCGGTCCGCCGCTCGCCGTGAGGGGAATCATGAAGCCGCGTAGCGTGTTGCGCAGCACAACGAGGGAAAGATCCTCCCCAAGCACTAGGGTCATTCCTTTGCCTACCTATTACTCTTGAGCCAAGGCCGCACCGAGTGGCCATGGAGGAGTGAAATGAGGAGCAGTAACCCGGTCTTCTCGCGACGGGGGTTCGGCCGCGACAACGGCTACGCGGGCTTCAACACCGCGCCGCAGGCCGGGGGCCCCGCCGTCGCCACGCAGGCCAACCCGTACGCACAGCCGACGGACAACCCGTACGCCCAGAACCCGTACGCGCAGCAGCAGTACGGCACGCCGCCGCAGGCCCCCGCCGCGGCCGGCCGGATGACCATCGACGACGTCGTGATGCGCACGGGCACCACGCTCGGCGTGCTCGTCGTCACCGCCGCGCTCGCCTGGGCGCTGCTGCCCGTCGACGACGCCAACATCGGCCGGTCCTACGGCATCGGCATCGGCGCCGCGCTGATCGCCATGGTCCTGGGCTTCGTGCAGGCCTTCAAGCGCAAGGCGTCGCCCGCACTGATCCTGACGTACGCCGCCTTCGAGGGCGTGTTCCTCGGCGTCGTCTCCAGCGTCGTCGACAACCGCATCGCCGACGGCGCGGCCATGCAGGCCGTGCTGGGCACCATGGCGGTGTTCGCCGGTGTGCTGGTGGCCTACAAGGCCGGATGGATCCGCGTCAACCGCCGCTTCTACGGCTTCGTGATGGCGGCCGCGCTCGGTTTCATCCTGCTGATGGCCGTGAACCTGCTGTTCGCGGTGATCGGCGGCGGTGACGGCCTCGGCTTCCGCAGCGGCGCGCTCGGCGTCCTCTTCGGCGTCATCGGCATCATCCTCGGCGCCTGCTTCCTCGCCCTGGACTTCAAGCAGGTCGAGGACGGCATCGCCTACGGCGCCCCGCGCGAGGAGGCCTGGCTCGCCGCCTTCGGCCTCACCCTGACCCTGGTGTGGATCTACCTCGAGTTCCTGCGGCTCATCTCGATCCTCAGCAGCAGCGACTGACGCCACGGCGTCCACCGCGCGCAAGGGCCCCGGCGGGAGCCGGGGCCCTTGCGCGTGTCCGCGCCCGTCCGTTGGCGGCGGTCCCGCCGCGCCGCGTACGCTCGCCGCGTGGTTGATACGACGCCCTTCACCCGTGCCGTGGATCATTTCGCCGACCGCCTGCGGGCCGCGCCGCAGAGCCGGCTGCAGCGGGGCGCGGCGGCCGAGGCGCTCGCCCTGGCCAGGGAGCTGGCGCGGCGCACCCAGCTCGTCGAGGAGCCGGGCACCGAGCCGCGCGAGATGCCGGACGCCGGGATGTTCGCCGCCGCGGACCAGATCACCGTCGCCGGGCACGACCACGCCCTCGTGCTCACGAGCGACGAGGACGTGGCGGAAGCCGCCCGGCTCGTGGAGGAGGCACGCGGACGCGCGGGCGTGTGACCCCGCGCGAGGCGTGCGCCGGGCGGTACGGGGACGCCCGCGACCGGAGGGACGCGGCGCCCGGGGCGCCCGGTCCTACAGGGACGCGATGACGCGGTCCGCGAGGATGTAGACGCTGTCCTCGCCGCAGGAGAACGTCAGCGTGTACGCCCCGGAGATGCCGGAGCCGCCCAGCAGGAACGGCGTCTCGCCCGCCCGCAGGGCCTCGGCCAGGCGCTCCGCGGTCTCGCGGTGGCCCGGCGTCATGCACAGCGTGGTGCCGTCGGCGAACACGTACACGTCCAGGGTGCCCAGCGGGCCCGGACGGACGTCGGTCAGCTCGGTGCGCGCGGCCGCCAGCTCCTCCAGCACCTCCACCGTGTGCTCGTGGTCGCTCACCACCGGCGAGGAGTGCGGCACGAAGTCGGGGTGGGAGGGGTGGCGGCGGCGGGCCGCGGCCAGCTCGGGGGAGTCGCCGCCGTGCTCCTCGGTGTCGGCGCCGGACTCGGCGACCGGCTCCAGGCCCGCGAAGTCGGCCTGCCGGGGCAGGAACAGCTCACTGTCGGGCAGACCCAGCAGGGACGGGCCGTCGGAGGCGTCACGGACCTCCTGGGCGGCCCAGAAGGCCCGCGCCTCGGCCAGCTCGCGCTCCCGCTCCTCGGCGAGCGCCTCCGCGACCGCGGTGCGTATCTCGTCCGGTCCGGCCGAGCGGGCGGGCGGGACCTGCGCACGGCCCGTCACCTGGCTCCTGGCCAGCTCGGTGTGCAGTGCCGCGACCTGTCGGCGCAGCACCAGCACGCTGCGCAGGACGGCGACGCCCACGGCACCGGTGGCGGCCGTGGTGATCAGCAGGGCGATCGGCATGGCGCTCACTGACGTACTCCCGGTTCACAGTCGACCCCCGACTTCCTACATCAGCTTGAAGGGCGGACTAACCGTCTGTCAGTGCGTAACGTCACGAATCGGACAGCGCGAGGGGGCCGGGGTGTCCGGCGGGTCCGCCGTGACCTGCACGGATGCCCCTCCCGCGAGGCATAGGTCACATCCTGGGGGAATTTGGATCACAGAACGGCCCGGCGCCCCGGGCGAGCGGGGTGCCGGGCCGGAACGTCACGCGATGTGCCGGGGCGGTCACCCAGCGGCGCGCGGCGGTCAGCTCAGGCGCTCGATGACCATCGCCATGCCCTGCCCGCCGCCGACGCACATGGTCTCCAGGCCGAACTGCTTGTCGTGCCACTGCAGGGAGTTGATGAGCGTGCCGGTGATGCGGGCGCCGGTCATGCCGAAGGGGTGGCCGACGGCGATGGCGCCGCCGTTGACGTTCAGCTTCTCCAGCGGGATCCCCAGGTCCTGGTAGGACGGGATCACCTGGGCGGCGAACGCCTCGTTGATCTCGAACAGGTCGATGTCGCCGACGGTCAGGCCGGCCCGCCGCAGGGCCTGCTCGCTCGCCTCGACCGGGCCGAGGCCCATGATCTCCGGGGAGAGGCCGGAGACGCCGGTGGACACGATCCGGGCCAGCGGGGTCAGGCCCAGCTCGCGGGCCTTGGTGTCGCTCATGATGACGAGCGCGGCGGCGCCGTCGTTGAGCGGGCAGCAGTTGCCGGCGGTGACCAGGCCGTCGGGGCGGAAGACGGGCTTGAGGCCGGAGACGCCCTCCATGGTCACGCCGGGGCGCGGGCCGTCGTCCTTGCTGACCACCGTGCCGTCGGGCAGCGTCACCGGGGTGATCTCGCGCTCCCAGAAGCCGTTCTTGATGGCTTCCTCGGCGAGGTTCTGCGAGCGGACGCCGAACTCGTCCATCTCCTGGCGGGTGACGCCCTTCCAGCGGGCGAGGTTCTCCGCGGTCTGGCCCATCGCGATGTACGGGTCGGGGAGCAGGCCGTCCTCGCGCGGGTCGTGCCAGGTGGAGCCCTCGGACTCGGCGACGGCGGCGGTGCGCGCCTCCGCCTCGGCGAACAGCGGGTTGCGCGTGTCCGGGAGGCTGTCGGAGTTGCCCTTGGTGAAGCGGGAGACCGTCTCGACGCCGGCCGAGATGAAGACGTCGCCCTCGCCGGCCTTGATCGCGTGCAGCGCCATCCGGGAGGTCTGCAGGGAGGAGGAGCAGTAACGGGTGACCGTGCAGCCGGGGAGGTGGTCCATGCCCATCTGCACGGCGACGATCCGGCCGAGGTTGTTGCCCTGCTCGCCGCCGGGCAGACCGCAGCCGAGCATCAGGTCGTCGATGTCCTTCGGGTCCAGCTCGGGGACCTTGGCCAGGGCGGCCTGGACGATCGTGGCGGTCAGGTCGTCCGGCCGCATGTCCTTGAGCGAGCCCTTGAAGGCGCGGCCGATGGGGGAGCGGGCGGCGGAAACGATCACGGCTTCGGGCATCACGGCTCCAGAGTGAAGAGGCGGCGGCGAGCGCTCGGCGGTCGGGCGCGGGCGGGCATACCGGCGGGTCGGTGCGGCGCCTGAGGCGAAGCTACCCGTACGTGTGCGCGCGGTCACGCGTGTCGCGGTGTGACATGGACCGCAACTGTCTAAGCGCTTGCTTGGCTTCCGCTCCCTCCTCGGACGGGCGTTCGCGTCACGGCTGGGCCGACGGCTCCGGCTCGGCCTCCGTGACGCGCCGCCGGCGCCGCCGCTTGAGCAGGGCCCAGGCGCCGCGCGGCCCGGCCGGCATCGCCGCGGCGACCTCCGTGCCCGCCTCCGAGGCGGCCTCCGCGGCGGCCCGCGCCACCGGGAGGAAGCCCTCACGGCGGGCGGCGTCCGGCCGCTCCTCGTCCGCCGGCCACAGCCCCAGCGCCGCGCACACCGTCGGCAGCACCGCCATCGCCGCCGTCGCGTACCCCTCCGCCGAGGGGTGGTAGCTGTCCGGGCCGAACAGCTCGCGCGGGTGCGCCGCGAACTCGGGCCCCAGCAGGTCGCCCAGCGACACCGTGCGCCCGCCCTGCTCCACCACGCCGATCGTCTGGGCCGCCGCCAGCTGCCGGGAGGCGCGGCGGGCCAGCCAGCGCAGCGGCTGCCGCACCGGCTCGAGCGTGCCGAGATCCGGGCACGTGCCGACCACCACCTCCGCGCCCGCCGTCCGCAGCCGGCGCACCGCCGAGGCGAGGTGACGCACGGAACGGGTGGGCGGCATGCGGTGCGTCACGTCGTTGGCGCCGATCATGATCACGCAGATGTCCGGCACCCTCGACGGGTCCGCCAGCGTCCGGGTCACCTGCCGGTCCAGGTCGTCCGAGCACGCCCCGGGCACCGCCACCGTGGACAGCCCCACCGGGCGCTCCGCGAACGCCGCGACCCCCGAGGCGAGCAGCGCGCCCGGCGTCTGCCCGGCCCGGTGCACGCCCTGGCCCGCGGCCGTGGAGTCGCCCAGCATCGTCAGCCGCAGCGCCGGCTCGCCCGGCACGGTCCAGGCGGCGCCGTACAGTCCGTCCGCGTGGGGCACGTATGGACTCGTGCCGTTGCCCACCCGGCGCCGCGCCAGCCGCGCCTCCGCCAGCAGCAGCCCCGCGGCCGCCGCGCCCGCCAGCCCGATCCCCCCGCCGCCGTACGCGGCGCCGGCCGCGATGCGCCGGGCCACCCGCGCCCTCGACATGCCCGTCATGCTCGCCGCCACCTCCTCGTAGCCGTACACCCAGGTCTTGCCCCGTACAGACGGTGGTTGAATCCCGACGGGGAGTGAACGGCCCGGCCGGGTCCGGTTCCGGGAAGGGCCTAGGCTGGCATCACCACCCCGACCACATCCTTTGCAGCATCCGGAGACAACGGTGCAATTCCACGACTCGATGATCAGCCTCGTCGGCAACACCCCGCTGGTGCGGCTCAACAGCGTGACCAAGGGCATCAAGGCCACCGTCCTGGCCAAGGTGGAGTACTTCAACCCGGGCGGCTCCGTGAAGGACCGCATCGCCCTGCGCATGATCGAGGCGGCCGAGAAGAGCGGGGAGCTCCGGCCCGGCGGCACGATCGTCGAGCCGACCAGCGGCAACACCGGCGTCGGGCTCGCCATCGTGGCCCAGCAGAAGGGCTACAAGTGCGTCTTCGTCTGCCCGGACAAGGTGTCCACGGACAAGATCAACGTCCTGCGGGCGTACGGCGCCGAGGTCGTCGTCTGCCCGACCGCGGTGGCGCCCGAGCACCCCGACTCCTACTACAACGTCTCCGACCGGCTGGTCCGTGAGACGCCGGGGGCGTGGAAGCCGGACCAGTACTCCAACCCGAACAACCCCCTGTCGCACTACCACTCCACCGGCCCCGAGCTGTGGGAGCAGACCGAGGGGAGGATCACCCACTTCGTGGCCGGCGTCGGCACCGGCGGCACCATCTCCGGCACCGGCCGCTACCTGAAGGAGGCCAGCGACGGCCGCGTCAAGGTCATCGGCGCGGACCCCGAGGGCTCGGTGTACTCCGGCGGTTCCGGCCGTCCGTACCTGGTCGAGGGCGTCGGCGAGGACTTCTGGCCGACCGCCTACGACCGGGACGTCGCGGACGAGATCGTCGCCGTCTCCGACAAGGACTCCTTCCAGATGACCCGCCGCCTCGCCAAGGAGGAGGGCCTGCTGGTGGGCGGCTCCTGCGGCATGGCGGTCGTGGCGGCGCTGGAGGTGGCCTCCCGGCTCGGCGAGGACGACGTCGTCGTCGTGCTGCTGCCGGACAGCGGACGCGGCTACCTCAGCAAGATCTTCAACGACGAGTGGATGGCCGACTACGGCTTCCTGGAGGACTCCGGCCCGAGCGCCCGCGTCGCCGACGTGCTGGACGACAAGGAGGGCGGCCACATCCCGTCCCTGGTCCACATGCACCCCGACGAGACCGTCGGCCAGGCCATCGAGGTGCTGCGCGAGTACGGCGTCTCGCAGATGCCGGTCGTCAAGCCGGGCGCCGGCCACCCCGACGTGATGGCCGCCGAGGTCGTCGGCTCGGTGGTGGAACGCGAGCTGCTGGACGCGCTGTTCAGCAAGAGCGCCTCGCTCGACGACCCGCTGGAGAAGCACCTGTCGGCGCCGCTGCCGCAGGTCGGCTCCGGTGAGCCGGTCGCGGACCTGATGGCCGTGCTGGGCAAGGCGGACGCGGCGATCGTGCTGGTCGAGGGCAAGCCGACCGGTGTGGTCAGCCGTCAGGACCTGCTGTCCTTCCTCGCCAAGACCGGCGCGTGAGGGACCGCGCGGTCCCCGCGCGGCCGTGAGGCGCGTGCCCTTCGCGGAAGTGGTACGAGCACGTCACGCCCGCGCAGCACTCGCTTAACACAGCTCCGGCACAGTGGTGGTTGTCGGCGGGACGGGAGCGGCTCCCCGTTCCGGCCGACGGCCACACGGCGTCGACGGACCTCCGGAGCGGCTCCCGGACCTCCCTGGACGCCTGTGACACGCGCTGCGCCCGTGGCGGAGCGCGTGTTCGCGGGGACCGCCGTCGTCCCGCCCCCCGGCGACGGGGGTGCGGCGGTCCCCGCGCACGACCCTTCCGCAGAACGCCGCCGGCTCCCTGCGGCTCAGTCCTCCCAGGCGTCGTCGGCGGTCGCGGAGCGGCGGTGCCGGAACAGCCCGGGGTTGGTGCGCACGGCCTGGACGACGTTCACGCCGACGATCCCCGCCCAGGCGACCAGCAGTCCCGGCAGATCGGCCACGCCCCCGCCGATCGCGGACAGCGGCACCGCCAGCACCAGCGACACGATCCCGAAGCCGAACCGCTCGCCCCAGGAGTCCGTGGCCTTCGGCGCACGCGCGTCCCGTGCGGACGTCATCCGCTGCTCGGCCAGCTGCCGGCGCACCCGGCGGTCCACCGCGCCGTCGATGCGCTGGTCGACCTTCTCGAGGAACGAGTCGACCAGGGCGGACTCGTAGTCCTCGCCCAGTTCCCTGCGGGCCTGCAGGGAGGCGTGGAGTTCCTTCTTCAGCTCGGCGTCCCGCGCGTCGATTCCGGTCATGCCTCACAAGGTAGGCACGCGGGGGCCCGCCCGCACTGGGGGTAACCCCCGTTCCCGCCCTCGGGCCCGCCGCCGTGTCAGCCCTCGCACATCTTGTCGTCGGCCCGGGACTGCGGGACGTCGACCTTCTTCGGCGTCGCGACCGGCACCCCGGCCTTCTTGAAGTCGGGGCCGAGGGTGAGCGTCATCGGCCCGTCGCCGGCGTCCGCGGAGGGCTTCAGCGCGGCGGCGGGCAGGCCCATCAGGTCGGCGAGCCTACGGGCCTGGCCGGCCTGGTCCGGGGCGTACACGAGCCGGGTGCGGGCGACCTTCGCGGGGGCGTTGCCCTGGTTCGACGACCGGGACACCCCCTCGCTGTCCCGCAGCCAGACGACGGTGTCCTGCGCCGCGCCCTGCGGGCCGCCGCCGTTGAGGACGTCGACGTGCACGGCGGACGCCTCGGCCCGCTCCCCCCTCAGCAGCGCGTCCTGCTCGTCCTCGGCCTTCTTCCGCTGCTTCTTCACCTCGGTGAACGACACGTCGTCCCGGAGCATGGAGAACACCTGCGGCGCCTTGACCGGGTCGGGGACGACGGTGACGGGCGTCGGCTCGTCCGGGTTGTCGATGACCGGGAGCGTCATCAGGGTGATGTTCCTCAGGTCGATCTTCCCGAGTTCCCCGGCGAGGGCGAGCAGCTTGCCGGGGCTGCCGATGCCCTTGTCCACGGTGAGGGACTTGGTGGCCGCGTCGGCGACGTCCAGCATCGTGGACGGGCTGCCGAGGGTGTCCTCCTTGAGCCGGCGCAGCATCGACGCGACGAACTTCTGCTGCATGCCGATCCGGTCCAGGTCGCTCTCGTTCTTCAGACCGTGCCGGTTGCGCAGGAACGACAGCGCGTCCTCGCCCTGGATCGTGCTCTTGCCGGCCGGGAGGTCGAGGTCGGTGCCGCCCTCGGTGTCCTTCAGCGGCTTCTCCAGGCACACCTCGACGCCGCCGACCGCCGTGGACAGCGTCTTGACGGCGTTGAAGTCGAACATCATGAAGTGGTCCACGTCCACGCCGGTGAGCTGCTCGACCGTGCGCATGGTGCAGCCCGGGTCGCGGCCCTCCACGCCGTACGACTCGTTGAACCGGGTGGCGCCCTGCGAGCCGGGGACCGTCTTCGTCGAGCCGTCCGCCGTGCGGGTCTCGCAGTCCGGTATCTCGGTCATCAGGTCGCGGGGGATGCTCACCACCGTGGCGTTGGACCGGTCCCCCGCGACGTGGAACAGGAGCGTGGTGTCGGCGTGCCCGGTCACGTTGTCCCGGTTGCCGTACGCCTCGTTGCCCTTGCCGGTGCGGACGTCGTTGCCGATGACGAGGATGTCGGCCGGGCCGTCCCCGAGGACCGTGTCGCTCCCCACGTCACCGATGTCGACGGTGTCGATGTTCCCGTACAGGCGGTCGTACCAGTAGTACGCGAACGCCGAGCCGGCGACGAGGACCAGGCCCAGCGTGCCCCCGGTCCACATCAGCGCCTTGCGCCTGCCGGACTTCTTCGGCTGCTTGCGCTTGCGGCGGTGGGCGTCGCGGGGACCGTCGGCGGCGGGGCCGCCGTCACGGTCGCGCGGGCCGGGGGGCCGGTCGCGGGGGCCGTCGGGACGCGGGCCGGGGGTGTGGGGGGTGCGTCGGCGGGGGACCGGGGGCGGGGGCGGGGCGGCGCCGTCCGGCCTCAGCTCGTAGTCACCGGTCCGCGGATTGAGCACCCACTGGTCGGCGGGATCGCTCCCGTCCGCCCGCCCACGACTGTGCGCGTCCACGCCCCCACCCCGTTCTGCGCCATGTGCCCCGTGGGGCGCCTGAGTTCGGAATTGTTTATATGTTCGACGAGTTACGCTGTCCGGCCGTTCCCGGAGGCGCGGACGTCGTGACGGAATCGCCGAGATCCGGACGTGTCCGGGAGGCGGGTCCGGGAAGCGGTTCGTGGCGTGATCTCCGCGCGGTGCGGTGCCCGTCCGACGCGGCGGGGCGTTCGCCTGTATAACGGCATGCAGAAGTCACGACGGATGAAGGGGCCGGGGACGGCCGAGGGGGAGCCAGGTCATGAGCGGCACCGAGAGCCCCGCGGCGCGTCTCCAGGCGCTCTTCGAGGGGCACCGGCTGACGCCGACCCAGCGGCGCATCGCGCACAGCATGGTGCGGCGCGCCGCCGACGTGCCGTTCCTGTCGAGCGTGGAGCTGGCCGAGCTGGCCGGGGTGAGCCAGCCCTCCGTGACCCGGTTCGCGGTCGCCCTCGGCTTCGACGGGTACCCCGCGCTGCGCCGGCACCTGCGCGAGGCCGCACCGGCCGAGCCCGCCCCGGAGACCGGCTCGTACAACGCGTACCAGCAGGCCGTCGAGGCCGAGATCGAGAACCTGCGCCACCTCGCGGAGGTGCTGGCCGACCCGGAGCCCGTGCGGCGGGCGGGGGGCGTGCTGGCGGCGAGCCGGCCGCTGCCCGTGCTCGGCCTGCGGGCCGCCGCCGCCCAGGCGCACGGCTTCGCCTACTTCGCCGCCAAGGTCCATCCGGACGTACGGCTGCTCAACGAGGGCGGCACCATGCTGCCCGACCGGATCGACGCCGCCGTGCGGGCCGGGGCGTCGGCGCTGCTGTGCTTCGCGCTGCCGCGGCATCCGCGCGAGGTCCTCGACGCGCTCGTCCACGCCAAGGAGGCGGGGCTGACCGTGGTCACCGTCGCCGACTCGCCGTTCGCGCCGGTCGCCAAGGTGTCCGACCTGCTGCTGCCGGCCGCCGTCGGCACGGCGCTGGTGTTCGACACCGCGTGCGCGCCGATGCTGCTGGGGCGGGTCCTGCTGGAGGCGATGTGCGACGACCTGCCGGACGCGCAGGCACGGCTGGAGGAGTTCGACGCCCGGGCGGCGGCGCGCGGGCTGTTCGTGGAGTGACGGGCACGGCGCGGGGGCCGTCCGCCGCGTCTTCTCAGACTCGTCTCAGCTTGCCGCGCTAGCGTCCGCCGCAGGGGACTTCCCTCGAAGGCGTTCCCCAGGTGAAGGACCACGGGCAAGGGACTTCCCACAGATGGACTTCCTCAGGAATCGGATGACGGGAGGCTGGACGTGACGCGCGGAGGACAGGGGCTGGCCCGGGTGGCCGTCGTCGTACGGGCCGGGGCCGCACCACTGTGGTGGCTGGGAGTCGTCGCCGCGGGTGCCGGGGCGTTCGTGCCGGGCCTGACGGGGCTGCGGATCGGCGCGCTCGGCGGAGCCGCGCTGTTCCTCGTGGCCGCGGCCCTCGTGGCGCTCACGCGGCGGGGCCGGTACCGCGCACTGGCCCGGGCGGCGGCCCGGGCGGGCCGGCACGACGTGCTGCAGGACCGCGCGGTGACCGCGCGCAACTGGCGCCGGGCGCACCGCTGGTGGCTGCTGCTCGCCTTCCTCGCCGCGCTCGGCTCGGCGTTCGCGGCGCCCGCCGCGGGCGGTCTGCTGCTCGCCGGGTGCGGTGTGGGGCTGTGGCTGAAGGCGGCGTGGATCGGCCGCCTGGAGCAGGCCGAGGACGTGCTGCTGTGGGTCCGCGTCGACTGGCTCCGCAAGGGCGCGGGCCGTCCCGCCGGACGCGCCGTCAAGGCCTACCGCACGACCGGCATCGCCGCGGGCGACGCGGCCCCTGGCGGGGCCCGCCGCAGGCTCGTGACGGCGGCGTAGCCGACACCCCGGGCGCGTGGCGACCACGCGCCCGGGTCGTTCAGGCGTACCCGTGCCGGGGGGAGCCCGCATCCCCGCCGGTCACGTCGGAGGCGTGTTCCCCAGCCCCGTCAGGGCGTCCCTGTGGGCCGCGCCGGACTCCGTGACGATCTCCTCGACCGGCTGGGCCGGGCGGACCGTCGCGAAGGCGATCGCGCCGGAGGCGTCCTGCGTGAAGCCGAGGACGGCCGGGCGGGGGAGCGAGTTGTACGCGTAGTGGTGCGCGAAGTAGTACGCGCCGGTGTCCAGCACCGCCGCGTGGTCGCCCTGCTCCAGCAGCGGCAGCTCCTGCCCCTGTGCCAGCAGGTCGCCCGCGAAGCAGGCCGGTCCCGCCACGTCCTGGACGACCGCCGGGCCCTCCTTGGGCAGCCCCTTCGCGTCGTACGCGGCGATCCGCAGCGGCCACGACGCCGGCGCGTACACCGTGCGCGTCGCCACCTGCACGCCCGCGTGGGTCACCGCGACCGGCCGGCCGCCCGCGCTCTTGGCGTACTCCACGCGCGTGACCATCGTGCCGTGCTTGGCCAGCAGGGACCGGCCGAACTCGGTGACCAGCCCGTACCGCCCGTCGAACAGCCCCGGCACCGTCTCCTTCAGCAGCCGCGCGTACTCCGCGTAGCCGGGGCGGCTCTCCTCGGAGGCGAAGTTCACCGGCAGTCCGCCGCCGATGTCGAGGGTGTCGACCTGGCGCCGCCCGGCCCGCCGGTTGATCTCCTCCGCCAGCTCGTACGTCTCCGCGACCCCGCGCGCCATCATCGTCAGGGCGATGCCCTGGGAGCCGGTGTGGGCGTGCAGCCGGGTCAGCCACGGCCGGTCCAGGTACGCCTGGACCACCCACTCCCGCGCGCCCTCGTCGCGCAGCGCCACACCGAACTTCGAGGTGGCCGTGGCGGTCGACAGCGCCTCGATGGAACCGCCCCCGACCTGCGGGTTCACCCGGATGCCGAGCGGCGGGCGGACGTCCGTGCCGGCCACCAGCGCGTCGATGCGCTCCAGCTCCTGCGGGTTGTCCGCGTTGACGGCGATGCCCAGCTCCAGCGCCTCCCGCAGCTCGGCGTGCGTCTTGGCGGGGGAGTCCAGCACCGTGCGCCCCGGCTCCACGCCCGCGGCGCGCGCCAGCGCCAGCTCGCCCGGGCTCGCCACCTCCGCGCCGATGCCCTCCTCGCGCAGCAGCCGCAGCACCGGCACCAGCGGGCTCGCCTTGACCGCGAAGGCGTGCAGCACCGGCGTGCCGGGCGCGGTCACCGCATCGAACGCGGCCCGCAGGTCCGCCGCCGACTCGCGGATGCCGGTGACGTCCAGCAGCGCCACGAGGGGCACGCCGGCGTCGAGGAGCCCCTGCTCCACGGCCGCCCGCACCGCCGCGTCCCGGCGGGCCGCCCGTCCGGCGGCCCGCGGGTCCGCCCCGGCCGTCATGCCGTCCGTCCTGTCATCGGTCTGCTCGTTCGCGCGCATGCGTCCAGCCAAACATCCCCCGGACGGCCGTGCCGACGCACCCCCGGTGTTGACTAGGTCTATTCAGCTCATGAGGATATGAATATCCGCAGACGACGTCGGCACCCTGGAGGCGCCCCATGTCCGGACCCCGCCCGCCCGTCTCCCGCCACCGCCCTCGGCCGAGGCCCTACGGACCGCCCCCCGGTCCTGTCCGAGCGCCGCGCGGCAGCGAGCTGAGCGCCCTCGGATGGCAGCAGGAGGCCGCCCTGCGGATGCTGCAGAACAACCTCGACCCGGAGGTCGCCGAGCACCCCGACAAACTCGTCGTCTACGGCGGCACCGGCAAGGCGGCCCGCGACTGGCACTCCTTCGACGCCATGGTCCGCACGCTGAAGACCCTCAAGCAGGACGAGACGATGCTCGTCCAGTCCGGCCGCCCCGTCGGCGTCATGCGGACCCACGAGTGGGCGCCGCGCGTCCTCATCGCCAACTCCAACCTGGTCGGCGACTGGGCGAACTGGGAGGAGTTCCGCCGCCTGGAGGCCCTCGGTCTGACCATGTACGGGCAGATGACCGCCGGCTCCTGGATCTACATCGGCACCCAGGGCATCCTCCAGGGCACCTACGAGACCTTCGCCGCCGTCGCCGCCAAGCGCTTCGGCGGCTCGCTCGCCGGCACCGTCACCCTCACCGCCGGACTCGGCGGCATGGGCGGCGCCCAGCCGCTCGCCGTGACGATGAACGACGGCGTGGCGATCTGCGTCGACTGCGACCCGCGCGCCATCGAACGCCGCATCGAGCACCGGTACCTGGACGTCCGCGCCGACTCCCTCGACCACGCCCTCCAGCTCGCCACCGAGGCCCGCGACCGCCGCAGGCCCTTGTCCATCGGCGTGCTCGGCAACGCGGCCGAGATCGTCCCGCAGCTCCTCGCCATGGGCGCCCCGGTCGACATCGTCACCGACCAGACCTCCGCCCACGACCCCCTCGCCTACCTGCCCCTCGGCACGGCCTTCGAGGACATGGCCGACGCGGCCGCCAAGGACCCGGCCGGCTTCACCGCGCGCGCCCGCGAGTCCATGGCCCGGCACGTCGAGGCGATGGTCGGCTTCCAGGACGCGGGCGCCGAGGTCTTCGACTACGGCAACTCCCTCCGCGGCGAGGCCCAGCTCGCCGGGTACGAGCGGGCGTTCGCCTTCCCCGGCTTCGTCCCCGCCTACATCCGCCCGCTGTTCTGCGAGGGCAAGGGCCCCTTCCGCTGGGCCGCCCTCTCCGGCGACCCCGCCGACATCGCGAAGACCGACCGGGCGGTCCTCGACCTGTTCCCGGAGAACGAGTCCCTCGCCCGCTGGATCAGGATGGCCGGCGAGCGGGTCCGCTTCCAGGGCCTGCCCGCCCGCATCTGCTGGCTCGGCTACGGCGAACGCGACAGGGCCGGCGAGCGCTTCAACGACATGGTCGCGAGCGGCGAACTGTCCGCGCCGGTCGTCATCGGGCGCGACCACCTCGACTGCGGGTCCGTGGCCTCCCCCTACCGGGAGACCGAGGCGATGCTCGACGGCTCCGACGCCATCGCCGACTGGCCGCTGCTCAACGCCATGGTGAACGTCGCCTCCGGGGCCTCCTGGGTGTCCCTCCACCACGGCGGGGGCGTCGGCATGGGCCGCTCGATCCACGCCGGGCAGGTCACCGTCGCCGACGGCACCGCCCTGGCCGGCGAGAAGATCCGGCGGGTGCTCACCAACGACCCCGGCATGGGCGTCATCCGGCACGTCGACGCCGGGTACGACATCGCCGAGTCGGTCGCGGACGAGCGGGGCGTGCGCGTCCCCATGCGCGAGGGCGAGCAGGCATGACCCACGGGACCCCCGCCGCCCCCGGGCCCCCCGTACGGCCCGCGCCCGGGGCGGACTCCTTCCACGAGATGTGGCGGCAACTGCTGCCCGTGGGACGGAACTCCACCAGCGGCGGCTACCGCCGGTTCGCCTGGACCGGCGCCGACGCCGACTGCCGGGACTGGTTCCGCGAACAGGCCCGCCGCCGCGGCCTCACCTACGAGGCGGACCGCAACGGCAACCAGTGGGCCTGGCTCGGCGACCCCGCCGAGGGGGACGCCGTGGTCACCGGGTCGCACCTGGACTCCGTGCCCGACGGCGGGGCCTTCGACGGCCCCCTCGGCGTCGTCTCCGCCTTCGCCGCCCTCGACGAACTGCGCCGCCGCGGCGTCCGTCCGGCCAGGCCGCTCGGCATCGTCAACTTCGGCGACGAGGAAGGCGCCCGCTTCGGGCTCGCCTGCGTCGGCTCCCGGCTCACCGCGGGCGCCCTCACCGTCGAACAGGCCCACCGGCTCACCGACGCCGACGGCATCACCCTCCCGCAGGCCATGGAGACCGCCGGCCACGACCCGGACGCCATCGGCCCCGACCCCGTACGCCTCGGCCGCATCGGCGCGTTCGTCGAACTGCACGTCGAGCAGGGCCGGGCGCTGGACCTCACCGGCGACCGGATCGGCGTCGCGTCCGCGATCTGGCCGCACGGCCGCTGGCGGTTCGACTTCCGCGGCGAGGCCAACCACGCCGGCACCACCCGGCTCGCCGACCGGCACGACCCGATGCTGCCGTACGCCGAGACCGTCCTCGCCGCCCGCCGCGAGGCCGAACACGCGGGCGCGGTCGCCACGTTCGGCAAGCTGTCCGTCGAGCCCAACGGCGTCAACGCCGTGCCCTCCCTGGTGCGCGGCTGGCTCGACTCCCGGGCCGCCGACCAGGAGCGGCTGGACGCGGTGGTCGGCGGGGTGCAGCGGGCCGCCCGCGCGTACGCCGCCGCCCACGGCGTCCACCTGGACGTGGAGCGCGAGTCCTTCACCCCCGTCGTCGAGTTCGACCACGCCCTGCGCGACCGGCTCGCCCGCATCCTGGGCGCGGACACCGGCCTGAAGGTGCCCGTCCTCGGCACCGGCGCCGGACACGACGCCGGCATCCTCGCGGGACGCGTCCCGACCGCCATGCTGTTCGTACGCAACCCCACCGGCGTCTCGCACTCCCCGGCCGAGTTCGCCGCCGAGGACGACTGCGTGGCCGGGGTCCTCGCCCTCGCCGACGTACTGGAAGGACTGGCCGCCCCGTGACCGCCACCCCGCGGACGTACTGGCTGGAGCACGCCTGGCTCGGCACGCACGTCGAGCCGGGCGTCGCCCTCGACGTGGCGGACGGGCGCATCGCCGCCGTCCGCACCGGCGCCCCCGCGCCGCCGCCCGGCGCCGAGATCCTGCGCGGACTGACCCTCCCCGGACTGGCGAACGCCCACAGCCACGCCTTCCACCGCGCCCTGCGCTCCACCGTCCAGGTCGGCTCCGGCACCTTCTGGACCTGGCGCGAGGTCATGTACGCCACCGCCGAGCGGCTCACCCCGGACCGCTACCACGCCCTCGCCCGCGCCGTGTACGCCGAGATGGCGCTGGCCGGGATCACGACGGTCGGCGAGTTCCACTACGTGCACCACGCGCCCGGCGGCACGCCCTACGCCGATCCCAACGCCATGGGGGAGGCGCTCCTCGCGGCCGCCGCCGAGGCCGGCATCCGGATCACCCTCCTCGACACCGCCTACCTCTCCTCCGGCTTCGGCCGGCCGCCCACCGCCCACCAGCTCCGCTTCTCCGACGGCGACGCGGACGCCTGGGCCGCACGCTCCTCACTCCTCAGGGACCGGGACCACGCGCGGATCGGCGCGGCCGTGCACTCCGTACGGGCCGTGCCCGCCGAGCAGCTGCCGACCGTGGCGCGCTGGGCCGAGGAGCGGCGGGCCCCGCTGCACGTGCACCTGTCCGAGCAGACCGCCGAGAACGACGCCTGCCGGGAGGCGCACGGCTGCACCCCCGCCCAACTGCTCGCCCTGCACGGCGTGCTCGGGCCGCGCACCACCGGCGTGCACCACACCCACCTCACCCCCGAGGACGTCTCGCTGATCGGCGGCAGCGGCACCGGCACCTGCATGTGCCCCACCACCGAACGCGACCTCGCGGACGGCATCGGACCCGCCGCGGCCCTGCAGAGCGAGGGCTCCCCGCTCAGCCTCGGCTCCGACAGCCACGCCGTCGTCGACCTCTTCGAGGAGGCGCGCGCGATGGAGCTGAACGAGCGGCTGCGCACCCGCACCCGGGGCCACTGGACGGCCGCGGCCCTGCTGCGCGCGGCGACCGTCGACGGGCACGCGGCGCTCGGCTGGGACGACACCGGCGTCATCGAGGCCGGGGCGCGCGCCGACCTCACCACCGTCGCGCTCGACTCGGTCAGGACGGCGGGACCGCCGCCCCGGCTGGGCGCGGAGACAGCCGTGTTCGCCGCGACGGCCGCCGACGTGCGGCACACGGTCGTGGCAGGCCGGCACGTGGTGCGCGACGGGGCGCACACGCTGGTCCCCGACGTGCCCGGAGCCCTCGCGCAGGCGATCCAGGACTTGCGCGCCTGACGACCCATGAGGACACCATGAGCGCCACCGTCATCACCGACATCGCCACACTGGTCACCAACGACCCCTCCCTCCGCGACACGGACCCCCTCGGCCTGGTCCGGGACGCGGCCGTCGTCATGGAGGACGACCGCGTCGTGTGGACCGGTCCCGCAAGCAGAGCACCCGCCACCGACCACCGGGTCGACGCGGGCGGCCGCGCGGTCCTGCCGGGCTTCGTCGACTCCCACTCCCACCTGGTGTTCGCCGGGGACCGCACCGAGGAGTTCAACGCCCGCATGTCGGGCCGCCCGTACAGCGCGGGCGGCATCCGCACCACCGTCGCCGCGACCCGCGCCGCGACCGAGGCGGAACTGGAGACGAATCTCACCCGCCACCTGGCGGAGGCGCTGCGCCAGGGCACCACGACCTTCGAGACCAAGTCCGGCTACGGCCTGACGGTCGAGGACGAGGCGCGCGCCCTGCGCCTCGCCGCCCGCCACACCGACGAGGTCACCTATCTCGGCGCCCACGTCGTCGCCCCCGAGTACGCCGACGACCCGGCCGGCTACGTCGCCCTGGTCACCGGCGAGATGCTGGACGCCTGCGCGCCGCACGCCCGCTGGATCGACGTGTTCTGCGAGAAGGGCGCCTTCGACGGCGACCAGGCGCGCGCGATCCTCACCGCCGGCCGTGCGAAGGGCCTGCACCCGCGGATCCACGCCAACCAGCTCTCGTACGGCCCCGGCGTGCGGCTGGCCGTGGAGCTGGACGCGGCCAGCGCCGACCACTGCACCCACCTCACCGACGCCGACGTGGACGCGCTGGCGCACAGCGCGACCGTCGCCACGCTGCTGCCCGGCGCGGAGTTCTCCACCCGCGCCGCGTGGCCGGACGCCCGGCGGCTGCTGGACGCGGGAGCGACGGTGGCGCTGTCCACCGACTGCAACCCCGGTTCGTCCTTCACCTCGTCGGTGCCGTTCTGCGTCGCGCTCGCCGTACGGGACA
This sequence comes from Streptomyces sp. DH-12, assembly GCF_002899455.1. Taxonomy (GTDB): domain Bacteria; phylum Actinomycetota; class Actinomycetes; order Streptomycetales; family Streptomycetaceae; genus Streptomyces. The sequence continues at coordinate 4,564,179 of NZ_PPFB01000001.1, forward strand.
TGGGGATGACGCCCGACGAGGCCGTCTGGGCGGCCACGGCGGGCGGCGCGGCGGCACTGCGGCGCACCGACGTCGGCCGGCTCGTCCCGGGCGCGTACGCGGACCTGGTGCTGCTCGACGCCCCCAGCCATGTCCACCTGGCCTACCGGCCGGGCGTCCCGCTGGTCACGGGCGTGTGGCGCAGGGGCGTACGGCGGGTCTGAGAGGCCGCCGAACGGCCCCCGGACCCCCGGAGGGCGGCCCGGACCCGGGCCGCCCTCCGGGGGACGGACGTCACGTGGCGGGAATCACTCCTCGACCGTGAGGCCCTTGCGCAGCTTCACCAGCGTCCGGGACAGCAGCCGGGAGACGTGCATCTGGGAGATGCCGAGCTCCTCGCCGATCTCCGACTGGGTCATGCCGGCGACGAACCGCAGCGACAGGATCCTCCGGTCCCGCGACGGCAGTTCGGCGATCAGCGGCTTCAACGACTCGATGTACTCGATGCCTTCGAGCCCGTGGTCCTCGTAGCCGATCCGGTCGGCCAGCGCGCCCTCGGTGTCGTCCTCCTCGGGCTGGGCGTCCAGCGAGGAGGCGGTGTACGCGTTCGACGCGGCCATGCCCTCGACGACCTCGTCGGGGGTGATGCCCAGCCGGTCCGCCAGCTCGGCCACCGTCGGCGCGCGGTCGAGCTGCTGGGCCAGTTCGTCACCGGCCCTGGCCAGGTCCAGCCGCAGTTCCTGCAGGCGGCGCGGCACGCGCACGGACCACGAGGTGTCGCGGAAGAAGCGCTTGATCTCGCCGATGATGGTCGGCATCGCGAAGGTGGGGAACTCCACACCCCGCGTGTGTTCGAAGCGGTCGATCGCCTTGATCAGGCCGATGGTGCCGACCTGGATGATGTCCTCCATGGGCTCGCTGCGCGAGCGGAACCGGGAGGCGGCGAACTTGACCAGGGCGAGGTTCAGTTCGACGAGCGTGGTGCGTACGTACGAGTACTCGGGACTGCCTTCGTCGAGCGACTCCAGGCGCTCGAACAGGGTCTTGGACAGGGCCCGTGCGTCCACCGGGCCCACCTCGTCGTACGGGGGGATCTCCGGGAGTCCGGCGAGGAGGCCGTCCGGGTCGACTCCCAGGCCGCCCTGCTCGAGGGGATCCAGATGTTCCGGAGGTGGTGTCGACGTCGCTTCTCGGGTAGGCGATGCGTCGAGCCGGGGTGACATGATGTCCTCCATCGTTCTCGGCATATGGCTGCCGAAGCCGATACGTGCACTGCGGTGTGCGGCGCCTCCAAAGCCGGCCGTGTCGGGTACGTGTCTTACTAGCCCTACCGGCTGCTCGAAGCCCGGTGCAAGTGTGTTCTGTGTGGTTATGTCCGTTTGTGCGCGATTGTTAGAGTGTCGATGCGTAGCCGGAAGGCGTAATGTTCGAGGGCGTCAGGAACAGCCACGACCTCGGGAGAGAGAGACGGCATGGACCGCGGGACGGTCGGCAGCGCACAGTCGGGCCGGCTTCTGGTCGAGGTGCGAGAAGAGGGCCCCAGTGCCGTCGTGACCCCGGCGGGTGAGTTGGACCACCACACCGCCGATCTGTTGCGGGAGCCACTGGAGGACTGCCTCGCCAAGGGTTTCAAGCGGCTTGTCATCGACTGCTCCCGGCTGGAGTTCTGTGACTCCACGGGGCTGAACGTGCTGCTCGGCGCCCGGCTGAAGGCCGAGGCGGGCGGAGGCGGGGTGCACCTCGTGGGGATGCAGCCCGTTGTCGCGCGCGTGTTCGAGATCACGGGGGCGGACGCGGTGTTCGCCGTTCACGACACGCTCGAGGCGGCCCTGGCCGACGATTCGGCGTGACGCGCGCGGGCAGGCCCGGCGGGGTGCTCGCGCCGCGCCCGCCGGCGACGGGGGGCCTCCGGCGCGTCTTTTCGTGCAATACGGGGGTGTCCCGGCGGACGGCTCGGGCAGGAGACACCCTGAACGTCCCGGACGCGGTGGCCGGGAGGGCGCCGAGAACCGTTCGGGCCGTCCGCGCGTGACTGACCGAGTACGGAATATTTCGATGGTGAACTGGTGACACGGTGAGGTGAGGCGCTGATGAGCACCACCCGGCCCTACCCGCCGGGCGACCGCGGTCCGGAGCCCAGCGGCGCTTCCGGGACGCCCGGGGGCGCTGCACCGGCCGCGGCCGTCCCGGACGGCGGCGTGGCCGTGCCGACCGCACCGGCGTCGCCACCGGGTCCGTCCGGCGGCACCCAGGTGCGCCGGCTGAGCTTCGAGGACCAGAGCGGGGTCGTGCCGCTCGCGCGGGACTTCACGCGGCAGGCGCTGTACGACTGGGGCTGGCTGCCGACCGCCACGGCGGACCGGCGGGCCGCCGCCGAGGACGTCCTGCTCGTGGTGTCCGAGCTGGTCACCAACGCGTGCCTGCACGCCGAGGGGCCGGATCTGCTGACCATCACCTGCGACCGCAAGGTGATCCGGCTCGAGGTCACCGACCGGGGCACCGGCCAGCCGTCCCCGCGCACGCCTCACCGCGCGGGCCGGCCGGGAGGCCACGGCATGTTCATCGTCCAGCGCCTGTGCCTGGACTGGGGCGTGCTCCGCGCCCCCGACATCGCGGGCAAGACGGTCTGGGCCGAACTGGGCACCCCCTCCTGACGCCGGACCCCCTCCCGACACCCTGCGCGCCGTCCCGCGCCGCCCTGCGAGCATGTGGCGCCGCCCGAGACGCACGTCCCGTGCGGCCGCGCCGGCCTCGGGGGCTCCCGCGCGGGGCGCTTCTGCGCAGGCTGCTCCGTGCGCTGCCCTTCGGCGCCGGCGTCATGGGGCGCCGCCCGCCGTCCGCTCCAGGACGCGGAGCGCCGGTCGAGGGGCGCCACCGCCTCGCAGCCCTCGCGCGAGCGCCCCGCCCGGCAGCGGAAGCCGCTGTACGCCCCTGAGCCGCCGCGGCCCGAGCTCACCGCCCCCAGGTGGCCCGTCCGTGCCCTCAGGCCGCCTCAGAGCCCTCTGAGCGACTCCCAGGCCCCCTCCTCGGCGGAAACCGGGCCGCAGCGCCCCGATGCCCGCCGCGGCCGCCCCGCGCGAACGCCCCCTCGCACCGCCCGGCGCGGGCGGTCTCTCCCACCGCGCCGGAGGGCGGGCCCCCGCCTCGCCCGGGTACCGGACGCGCCTCCGAACCGCCTCCCTCACAACGTCGGGGCCCGCGCCGTCCCGCCTCCCGCCTGGCGCACGCGTCGGCACGTCCGCGCCCGGCGCCCCCCAGCGCCCGGGGAGCCCCAGCCGTGCCGGGGCACGCACCCCGGCCACCTCGCCCCGCGTGCCTGCGCGCACCCGCCCCGCGCCGCCCCGCACCCTGTGCCGACCGCACCCCCTCACACCCGAAGGACCCCGCGGCCGTGTCGGCTGCGGGGCCCTTCTCCCGGTGCGGGGTGCGGTCAGTGCCGTCTCAGCGGACGTCGCCCATCAGGGCCTTGACCTTGTTGCGGTACATCCAGACCGCCGCGCCGGCCAGGACCGCGAGGGTCGCCTCCAGGGCGACGATGCCCGTCTTGTTGAGGTCGACGCCGGCGATGGACAGCAGGCCGGTCGTGGCGTCGCCGGCGGTGACGGCGAGGAACCAGACGCCCATCATCTGCGAGGCGTACTTCGCGGGCGCCATCTTCGTGGTGACCGACAGGCCGACCGGGGAGAGCAGCAGCTCGCCGACGGTCTGGACGAAGTAGACCGCCACCAGCCACAGCGCGGCCGCCTTGTGACCGCCCTCGGCGATCGACAGCGGGGCGAGGAACAGGAAGAACGAGACGCCGACCAGCATCAGACCGGAGGCGAACTTCACGATCGTGCTCGGCTCCTTGCCGCGCCGGTTCAGCGCGAGCCAGATCCAGGCGAAGACCGGGGCCAGGGCCATGATCAGGACCGGGTTGACCGACTGGTACCAGGAGACCGGGAAGTCCCAGCCGAAGACGCTGTTCTCGGCCGACGAGTCGGCGAAGATCGACAGGGTCGAGCCGCCCTGGTCGTAGATCATCCAGAAGATCGCGGCGGCGACGAAGAACCAGATGTACGCGGACATCTTCGACTGCTCGGTGCGGTCGAGGTCCTTGTCGCGCTTGATGCGGACCAGCACCATCACCGGGATGATCACGCCGAGCAGGGTCAGCGGGACCAGGATCCAGTTCAGGGTGTAGTGGCCGGAGAACCCGACGATCGCGTACGCCACGACGGCGATGCCCGCCCACAGCGCGGACTTGCGCAGCGTGGAGGCCTTCTCCTCGGCCGACAGCGGCTTCGGGACGACGCTGGACTGCGCGTCCAGGTGGCGGCTGCCCAGCAGGAACTGCGTCACGCCGAGACCCATGCCGAGCGCGGCGAGCGCGAAGCCCAGGTGCCAGTTGACGCTCTCACCGACGGTGCCGATGATCAGCGGCGCGGCGAAGGCACCGAGGTTGATGCCCATGTAGAAGACGGTGAAGCCGCCGTCCCGGCGCGGGTCGTCCGGGCCCTGGTAGAGCTGGCCGACCATCGTGGAGATGTTGGCCTTCAGCAGGCCGGAGCCGATCGCGACGAGGCCGAGGCCGCCGTAGAAGGTGCCCGAGTAGGGCAGGGCCAGCGTCAGGTGGCCCAGCATGATGATGCCGCCGGCGACGGCGACGGTCCTGCGGGGGCCCCAGACCCGGTCGCCGAACCAGCCGCCGGGCATGGCGAGCAGGTACACCAGCGAGAGGTACACCGAGTAGATGGCGGTGGCGGTGCCCGCGCTCAGACCGAGTCCGCCCGGCGCGACGAGGTACAGCGGGAGCAGGGCCCTCATGCCGTAGTAGGAGAAACGCTCCCACATCTCGGTCATGAAGAGTGTGGCCAGTCCGCGGGGGTGGCCGAAGAAGGTCTTCTCGGATCCGGGGGTGCCCGGGGAGGCCGAGTCCTTCGTCAGGCTGGACGCCATGGTCGTTCCTTGCTGTCGGGACGCGTCGCGCGAGACGGGTACGCGCCCGGTGGGGGGCTGGCCGGCACCGGCGGGCCGTACCGTCCGCCCCACGCCCGGGGGATGCCGCCCCGGATCACGGAGCGGCGGACGGCGACCACCGGGATCCACGCCCCCGCCGCGCGTCGACGCGCGGTGAAGGCCCGGCCACAGGTCATTGCTTCAGGGACCGGCAGAGCGTGCCGGCCCGCACACAAAAGAGACCCTCAGCGTCAACTGCCGCCAAAGGTCCCCGCGGTGCAACAGGCGTTGGTTCACCATACGGCAGGACAGTGCCGGATATGGAAGGACTTGAGACGTGAATCACAGGTTTTAAAGGAACCGGGAGCGCCCATTCGAAGGTCTGCCCAGCATCGCACCTCGCACCCGCAGGTCCGTACCAAGGGTGCGGGAGGGGAGGACCGGGCGGGACGCCGGCGGGGACCGAGCCCGCCGATCACGCCCCTGCGGCTCGGGCCGCGGGTCTACCATCATCGGCATGACCCGTGTACTGCTCGCCGAGGACGACGCGTCCATCTCGGAGCCGCTGGCCCGCGCCCTGCGCCGGGAGGGTTACGACGTCGAGGTGCGTGAGGACGGACCCGGCGCCCTGGAGGCCGGCATGCAGGGCGGCGTCGACCTGGTCGTGCTGGACCTCGGGCTGCCCGGCATGGACGGCCTGGAGGTCGCCCGCCGGCTCCGCGCCGAGGGGCACACGGTCCCCCTGCTGATCCTCACCGCGCGCGCCGACGAGGTGGACACGGTCGTCGGCCTGGACGCGGGCGCCGACGACTACGTCACCAAGCCGTTCCGGCTCGCCGAGCTGCTGGCCAGGGTCCGGGCCCTGCTGCGGCGCGGCGCGGCCGAGCCGCAGCAGCCGCCCGCCACCCACGGCGTGCGCATCGACGTCGAGTCGCACCGGGCGTGGATGGGCGACGAGGAGCTCCAGCTCACCGCCAAGGAGTTCGACCTGCTGCGGGTGCTGGTGCGCGACGCGGGCCGGGTCGTCACCCGCGACCAGCTGATGCGCGAGGTCTGGGACACCACCTGGTGGTCCTCCACCAAGACCCTCGACATGCACATCTCCTGGCTGCGCAAGAAGCTCGGCGACGACGCGGCCAACCCCCGTTACATCGCCACCGTGCGCGGCGTGGGCTTCCGCTTCGAGAAGAGCTGAGAGAGCTGGACCCCGCCGGGGTTCCGCCGCCGGGTGGGAGAACATGCGCCGCCGTCTGATCCAGTCCACGCTCGCCGTGGTCCTCGTCGTGATCGCCGTCTTCGGCGTCTCCCTGGTGATCGTCGAGACCCGCACCATCACCGAGACCGCCAAGGAGCGCGTGGAGTCCGAGGCGGTGCGGCTGGCCAGCATCGTCGACAGCCGGCTGCTCGTCGAGGACAAGGTCACCGCCGAGGTCCTCGACGACCAGATGCCCGACGACCGGTACGCCGTCGTCCGGCTCCCCGGCAAGCCGCCCATCGAGGTCGGCTCCAAGCCGGACGGCGACGTCATCAGCGCCACGGCGCCCGGCGAGGAGGGCGAGACGGTCACCGTCCAGGAGTCGCGCTCCTCGGTGACCGAGGAGGTCGGCCGCACCCTGCTGATCATCGGCCTGGTCGCGCTGCTCGCGGTGATCGCGGCGGTGCTGCTGGCGATCCGGCAGGCCAACCGCCTGGCCTCCCCGCTGACCGACCTCGCCGAGACCGCCGAGCGGCTCGGCTCCGGCGACCCGCGCCCCCGCCACCGCCGCTACGGCGTCCCCGAGCTGGACCGGGTCGCCGACGTGCTGGACGCCTCCGCCGAACGCATCGCCCGCATGCTGACCGCCGAGCGGCGGCTTGCCGCCGACGCCTCCCACCAGCTGCGCACCCCGCTCACCGCGCTGTCCATGCGGCTGGAGGAGATCACCCTCACCGACGACCCGGAGACGGTGAAGGAGGAGGCGACGATCGCGCTCACGCAGGTGGAGCGGCTGACGGACGTGGTGGAGCGGCTGCTGACCAACTCCCGGGACCCGCGCACCGGCTCCGCCGTCACCTTCGAACTCGACGAGGTGATCACGCAGCAGCTCGCCGAGTGGCGCCCCGCCTACCGCAGCGCCGGCCGGGCCATCGTCGCCTCCGGCAAGCGGAACCTGCGGGCCGTGGGCACCCCGGGCGCGGTCGCCCAGGTGCTGGCCGCGCTGATCGAGAACTCGCTGATGCACGGCGGCGGCACGGTCGCCCTGCGCACCCGGGTCACCGGCAACCAGGTCGTCGTGGAGGTCACCGACGAGGGGCCGGGCGTGCCCGCCGAGCTGGGCGCGCGGATCTTCGAGCGGGCGATCAGCGGCCGCAACTCCACCGGGATCGGCCTGGCGGTCGCCCGGGACCTGGCGGAGGCGGACGGCGGCCGTCTGGAGATGCTGCAGGCCAGCCCGGCCGTCTTCGGCCTGTTCCTGTCCCGCACGCCCCCGCGGAAGGACCCCGACGAGGAGACCCGTACGACGGTCCGCTGAGACCGAACGGTCCGCCGAGCGGCACGCGCGGCGGTTACGGCACGCGCTGCCTGGGCCGCCCCCCGGCGACCGGCGCCCCGCCCGCCACGGGCTCCTCCCGCACCGGCAGGGCGCGGAACACCCAGGTGCGGTAGGACCAGAAGCGGAACAGCGTCGCGACGCCGATGCCGAGGAACTTGAAGATGTTGCTCTGCAGCGGGCTGTCCCAGCCGAAGCCGTACGTCGCCGTGTAGAGCACGCCGTTCTCGATCACCAGGCCGATGACGCTGAACAGCAGGAACAGCGACATCTCGCGGGTGCGCCGGGACTTGTCGCGGTCCCGGTAGGTGAAGTACCGGAAGCCGACGTAGTTGAAGACGATCGCGACCACGGTGGCGATGACGCTCGCGCGCACCACCTGGAGGTCGGTCGCCTGCCGGACCAGGTTGAACACACCGAGGTTGACCAGAACCCCGGCTCCCCCCACCGCGCCGAACTTGGCCGCTTCGCGGAAGAGCCGCCGAAGCCCCGAGGAACCTTGTCCCATCGCCCACAGGCTCCCGTCGGTCGAGTGCGTCAACTCCGCCATGCTAACCACCCGCACGCGCGATCTTCCTGCGGACGCCGCGTCGCCCGCGCCCCGCGCGTCCCTTCCGTCCCGCCCGACGGGCGGGAATCGGCCACCCTGGCGCGGGCGGATACCCTGGGGGCGTGACGTTCCCGGTAGTCGGCATGGTCGGCGGCGGTCAGCTCGCTCGTATGACACACGAGGCGGGCATCCCGCTCGGCATCAGGTTCAAGCTCCTCAGTGACACCCCGCAGGATTCCGCGGCCCAGGTGGTGAGCGACGTCGTCGTCGGCGACTACCGCGACCTGGACACGCTGCGCGACTTCGCACGCGGCTGCGACGTGATCACCTTCGACCACGAGCACGTGCCCACCGAGCACCTCAGGGCCCTGGAGGCGGACGGCATCCCCGTCCGCCCCGGCCCCGACGCGCTGGTGCACGCCCAGGACAAGGGCGTGATGCGCGCGAGGCTGGAGGCGATCGGCGTGCCCTGCCCGCGCCACCGCATCGTCGACGACCCGGCCGACGTGGCCGCGTTCGCGGCGGAGGGCGGGGGAGGCTTCCCCGTCGTCCTCAAGACCGTCCGCGGCGGCTACGACGGCAAGGGCGTGTGGGTCGTGGACTCCGTGGAGGAGGCCGCCGAGCCGTTCAGGGCCGGCGTGCCCGTGCTCGCCGAGGAGAAGGTCGACTTCGTGCGCGAGCTGGCCGCCAACGTCGTGCGCTCCCCGCACGGACAGGCCGTCGCCTACCCGGTCGTGGAGTCCCGGCAGGTGAACGGCGTCTGCGACACCGTCATCGCGCCCGCACCGGACCTCGACGAGAGCCTCGCGCTGAAGGCCGAGGAGATGGCGCTGACCATCGCCCGGGAACTCGGCGTGGTCGGCCACCTCGCGGTGGAGCTGTTCCAGACCCGCGACGGCCGCATCCTCGTCAACGAACTCGCCATGCGCCCGCACAACTCCGGCCACTGGTCCATGGACGGCGCGATCACCTCGCAGTTCGCCAATCACGTCCGCGCCGTCCTCGACCTCCCGCTCGGCGACCCCCGCCCGCGCGCGAAGTGGACGGTCATGGTCAACGTCCTCGGCGGCGACTACCCGGACATGTACTCCGCGTACCTGCACTGCATGGCGCGCGACCCGCGGCTGAAGATCCACATGTACGGCAAGGACGTGAAGCCCGGCCGCAAGGTCGGTCACGTGAACACCTACGGCGACGACCTGGACGACGTGCTGGAGCGCGCCCGTCACGCAGCCGGCTACCTGAGAGGCACGATCACCGAATGAGTCCCGCCCACCCGTCGCCCGGCCACCGCCCCTCAACGAGCGCTGACGCGCGCCCCTTCCCTTCGGTGGGCATCGTCATGGGGTCCGACTCCGACTGGCCCGTCATGGAGGCGGCGGCCAAGGCCCTCGACGAGTTCGAGATCGCCTACGAGACCGACGTCGTCTCCGCGCACCGCATGCCGCGCGAGATGATCGCGTACGGCGAGCAGGCCGCGGACCGCGGGCTCAAGGTGATCATCGCCGGCGCGGGCGGCGCCGCCCATCTGCCCGGGATGCTCGCCTCCGTGACCCCGCTGCCCGTCATCGGCGTGCCGGTGCCGCTGAAGCACCTCGACGGCATGGACTCGCTGCTGTCCATCGTGCAGATGCCGGCCGGGGTGCCGGTCGCCACCGTCTCCGTGGCCGGCGCGCGCAACGCGGGCCTGCTCGCGGTCCGTGTCCTCGCCGCCCACGACGAGGAACTGCTCGGCCGCATGAGGGAGTTCCAGCAGGAGCTGAACGACCAGGCGACCGAGAAGGGCAAGCGGCTGCGGGCCAGGGCCGAGGGGTCCGCGAACGGCTTCGGCTTCGGGAAGTGAGCCCCGTGACCTCCCTGGACGACGCCCGCGCGCTGCTCGCCGAGTTCCCCGTCGTCGACGGGCACAACGACCTGCCCTGGGCGCTGCGCGAACAGGTCACCTACGACCTCGACGCCCGCGACATCGCCGGCGACCAGTCGGCCCACCTGCACACCGACATCCCCCGGCTGCGGGCCGGCGGCGTCGGCGCGCAGTTCTGGTCGGTGTACGTCCGCGCCGACGCCCCCGACCCGGTGCCGGCCACGCTCGAACAGATCGACTGCGTACGGCAGTTGCTGGAGCGGTACCCGAAGGACCTGGCGCCCGCGCTGACCGCCGCCGACATGGAGGCCGCGCGCCGCGAGGGCCGTATCGCCTCCCTCATGGGGGCGGAGGGCGGCCACTCCATCGCCTGCTCCCTCGGCACGCTGCGCGGGTTGTACGGCCTCGGGGTGCGCTACCTGACCCTCACCCACAACTTCAACGTGGCGTGGGCGGACTCGGCGACCGACGAGCCCGGCGTGGGCGGACTGTCGGCGTTCGGCCGTGAGGTGGTGCGGGAGATGAACCGGCTCGGCATGCTGGTCGACCTCTCCCACGTCGCCGCCACCACCATGCGGGACGCGCTGGACACCAGCACGGCGCCGGTGATCTTCTCCCACTCCTCGGCCCGCGCGGTCTGCGACCACCCGCGGAACATCCCCGACGACGTGCTGGAGCGGCTGCCCGCCAACGGCGGCGTCGCGATGGTGACGTTCGTGCCGAAGTTCGTGCTCCAGGCCGCCGTCGACTGGACGGCGGCCGCCGACGAGAACATGCGCGCGCACGGCTTCCACCACCTCGACACCACCGCCGAGGCGATGAAGGTGCACCGCGCCTTCGAGGAGACCCACCCGCGCCCCGTCGCCACGGTGGCCACGGTCGCCGACCACCTCGACCACATGCGCGAGGTCGCCGGCATCGACCACCTCGGCATCGGCGGCGACTACGACGGCACGGCCTTCACCCCCGACGGCCTGGACGACGTCTCCGGCTACCCCCGGCTGATCGCGGAGCTGCTGGACCGCGGCTGGTCCCGCGCCGACCTGGCCAAGCTGACCTGGCAGAACGCGGTCCGCGTGCTGGGCGCCGCTGAGGACGTGGCCCGCGGCCTGCGCACGACGCGCGCGCCGTCCAACGCCACCATCGAGGCGCTGGACGGCTGACCGGCCCACGCGGCGCGGGACCCCCGGGTTTACCCCGAACGCCGCGTTCACCAGGAAGCCGGAGGGGGCTCCGTGCGACCGTGACCGTACCGCCGAGGTCACGACGTACGGAGCCCCGTGATGGCCGATCTCCAGGACGACCTGCACACCGCCGCCGAGGTCGGCCGCACCGACGAGCCGTACCCGCAGGAGGCGGTGGTCGTCGGGCCGGAGGAGTACCGGCCCGTCTCCGACCCGGACGACGCCCCCCTCGACCGCGCCCGGGCCGTCCTCGCCGCCCACCCCGTCTGCGACGGCTACAGCGGACTGCCGTGGACGCTGCGCGGACTGCCCTGGTACGACCTCGACCTGGGGGAGAGCGCCGTCGACGCGGACCTGCCCCGGCTGCGCAAGGGGCAGGTCGGCGCCGTGTTCTGGTCGCTGCACCTGCCCGGGGGCCACGACGGGGACCGGGCGCTCACCGCGACCCTGGAACAGCTCGACCTGGCGCAGGCGGTCGTCGCTGCCCACGACGAGGGACTGCGCCCCGCCCGCACCGCGGGGGAGGTCGTCGACGCCCGCAACCGCGGCCGGATCGCCGTGCTGTTCGGGCCGGCCGGCGCGCCCGCGCTCGGCGACTCCCTGAGCGTCCTGCGCGCGCTGCACGCCCTCGGCGTGCGGGTGCTCACCCTCACCGGCACCTCCTGGGCGGGGCCCGCCGGGCTCACCCGCTTCGGCGAGGAGGTCGTGCGCGAGATGAACCGGCTCGGCGTGGTCGCCGACCTCTCCCACGCCTCCACCCCGACCGTCCGCCGCGCCCTGACCGTGTCCAAGGCGCCGGTGCTGTTCAGCCGGTCCGGCGCCCGCGACCTGCGCCCGCACCCGGCCAACCTGCCCGACGACCTGCTCGTCGCGGTGGGCGAGGCGAAGGGGCTGTGCCTGGTGCCGCTCACCGCCGAGCAGGCCGGGCCGACGGTCCGCGACGTCGCCGACCACCTCGACCACGTCCGCACCCTCGCCGGCCCGGACTGCGTCGGCCTCTCCGGCGCCTACGACACCGGCACCGCCCACCCGCAGGAACTGCGCGACCCGTCCTGCTACCCGCGCCTCGTCGCCGAGCTGCTCCGGCGCGGCTGGGACGAGTCCGACGTCGCCCTCCTGACCTGGGGCAACGTCCAACGCGTCCTCCGCGCGGCGGCCTTCGCCGCGCACACCGCCCAGCAGCGCCGCAAGCCGTCGACGGCGACGATCACCGCCCTCGACGGCTGAGCGGCGCCGGCCCGGACCGAGCCCGGCTTCTCGGCGCCCCCGCGGGCCCGTGCCCTACGGCTGTTCGATGCGGCACAGGCAGAAGGGATGGCCCGCCGGGTCGGCGTAGACGCGGAAGTCCTTGGACGTGTCGTCCTCGCGGTCCAGGACGCGCGCCCCGAGGGCCAGCACCTTCTCCTCGGCCGCGTCGACCTCCTCCCAGGTGCCGCCCGCGTCGAAGTCGAGGTGGAACTGCTGGGAGTCGTGGTCGGCGCTCGGCCAGGCCGGCGGGGTGAACCCGGGGGCCCGCTGGAAGGCGAGCCGCGGGCCCGAGGGGATGTGGAGGACCACCCAGTCCTCGTCCTCCGCCACGGGCGTGCCGCCGGCGACGGCCGCGTAGAAGACGGCCAGTTCACCCGGGTCGGGGCAGTCCAGGACGACATTGCGCAGTCGTGCCACGGGGGCCATGTATCCCTCCTGGTCTCAGCAGGCGCACAGGCAGAACGGGTGCCCGGCCGGGTCCGCGTAAACCCGGAAGCCGCGCGAACGGTCCTCCGTGTCCAGCGGCTCCGCGCCCAGCGCCAGGACCTCCTTCTCGGCCGCGTCCAGGTCCTCGACGGTCAGGTCGAGGTGGAACTGCTGGGAGCGGTCCGCGGCCGGCCACCGCGGCGGCACGTGTCCCTCGGCCCGCTGGAAGGACAGCGTCGGCCCGCCGGGCACCTCCACGTCCACCCAGTCGCCCTCCCCGTCCACCGTGCCGCCCACGATGCCGGCGTAGAAACCGGCCAGCGCGCGCGGGTCCGGACAGTCCAGGACGACGGCGCCCACCTTCGCTACGGACATGACTGCCTCCTCGAGTTACCGCCTGAAGCGGTCTACGGGTAACCGTTACCGCATGCTCCCTCATGACCGGTAACGTCGCAAGGGGATCGAGGGAGGTACCGTCGCGTCATGAGCGAGAGAGCGGCCCCGCCCGGGCGGCTGACCCTGATCCAGGCCCTGGTCAACACGGTGGACCTCGCCACCGGGGACGACGCGCTGGACACCCCCGGGGGCCGCGCGTCCTTCGGGCTCACCGAGGACGCCGTCGACGACGCCCGCGTCCTGCGCGAGTCGCTGCGGGCCACCCTGCTCGCGCACGCCGGCCACCCCGCCCACCGCCCGGTCGTCCCGCTCGGCGACCTGCTCGCCCGCGCGCCCCTGGTGATCACGGTCGACCCCGCCGACGGCTCGGCCGCCCTCGCGCCGGCCGACGAGGGGCCGCTGCTCGGCCGGGTCGCCGCCGCCGTCGCCGAGGCGCTCACGGCCGGCACCTGGCAGCGCCTCAAGGCATGCGAGTCCCCCGACTGCCACTGGGCCTACTACGACCGCAGCCCCGGCGGACGCGGCCGCTGGTGCTCCATGCAGGTGTGCGGGGCCCGCGCGAAGATGCGCCGGTACCGGGCGAAGCAGGGGTAGTCCCGCCACGCCCGCGCCTGTTGGGGCAGAATGCGACACGACGCCGGTTCGGCCGACTGAGCCTCGGCCGAACCGGCGTCGCCTGTGTCCGTCGGATCCCGGGCGGGTGCGTCAGGCCCCGGGACGTCCCATCGCCCGGAAGCGCCAGCCGGCCCGCCGCCACACCTCCGCGTCGAGCGCGTTGCGCCCGTCCAGCACCACCCGCTCGGCCGCCGCCTCGCCCAGCTCCGCCGGGTCCAGCTCGCGGAACTCCCGCCACTCCGTCAGGTGCAGCACGACATGGGCGCCGCGCACCGCCTCCAGCGCCGAGCCGGCGTACCCGAGCGTCGGGAACAGACGGCGGGCGTTGTCCATGCCCTTCGGGTCGTAGACCGTCACCTGGCCGCCCTGGAGGTGGATCTGCCCCGCCACGTTCAGCGCCGGCGAGTCACGGACGTCGTCCGAGTCCGGCTTGAAGGTCGCGCCCAGCACCGCCACCCGCTTGCCGAGGAACGGCCCGCCCCCCAGCTCCTGCCGGGTCAGCTCCACCATCCGGCCGCGCTGGCGCATGTTGATCGAGTCGATCTCGCGCAGGAACGTCAGCGCCTGGTCCGCGCCCAGCTCACCGGCGCGCGCCATGAACGCCCGGATGTCCTTCGGCAGACACCCGCCGCCGAAGCCGATGCCGGCCCGCAGGAACTTCCGGCCGATCCGGTCGTCGTACCCGATCGCCTCCGCCAGCTTGGCGACGTCCCCGCCGGTGGCCTCGCACAGCTCCGCCATCGCGTTGATGAACGAGATCTTGGTGGCCAGGAAGGAGTTCGCGGACGTCTTCACCAGCTCCGCCGTCGGGAAGTCCGTCACCACGAACGGCGTGCCCTCCTCGACCGGCGTGGCGTACACCTCGCGCAGCAGCTTCTCCGACCGCTCGCTGCGCACGCCCACCACGATCCGGTCCGGGTGCAGCGTGTCCTGCACCGCGAAGCCCTCGCGCAGGAACTCCGGGTTCCAGGCCAGCTCCGCGTCCGCCCCGGCCGGCGCGTGCTCGGCGAGGTAGGCGGCCAGCCGGTCGGCCGACCCGACGGGCACCGTCGACTTGCCCACGACCAGCGCGGGACCCTTCAGGTGCGGGGCGAGCGAGGCGATCGCCGCGTCGACGTACGACATGTCGCAGGCGTACTCGCCGTGCCGCTGCGGGGTGTTCACGCAGACGAAGTGGACGTCGCCGAACTCGCCCAGCTCGGCCCAGTCCATGGTGAACCGCAGCCGGCCGGTCGAGCCCTCGATCCCGGCCACGTGCCGGCGCAGCAGCTCCTCGAGCCCCGGCTCGTACATCGGGACCTCGCCCCGGCGCAGCTTGTCGATCTTCTCCGGGACCACGTCGAGGCCCAGCACCTCGAAGCCCAGCTCCGCCATGGCCGCCGCGTGGGTCGCGCCGAGATAACCGGTGCCGATCACGGTGATCTTGAGGGCCATGGGGTGCTCCAGGGGTCTGCGGCAGGCACGTGCGCGCCCGAGCATATCCGGGGCGTCCGCGTCCGCCCTGACCGGCGGCCGCCCGGCTGTCGCCCAGCTCACCTATCCACGGCCCCGGGGGAGGGCTAACATTTGAGTTACTTAACGGTAGTTAGCGTGATCAGCATCGCAGCGTTTTGGAGCGTGAGAGACCTTGGCCGGATCGGCTGACTTCGACCTGTACCGCCCGTCCGAGGAGCACGACATGCTCCGCGACGCCGTCCGCTCGCTGGCCGAGGCGAAGATCGCGCCGCACGCCGCCGCGGTGGACGAGGAGGCCCGCTTCCCCCGCGAGGCCCTCGACGCGCTCGTCGCCAACGACCTGCACGCCGTCCACGTCCCCGAGGAGTACGGCGGCGCCGGCGCGGACGCCCTCGCCACGGTCATCGTGATCGAGGAGGTGGCCCGTGTCTGCGCGTCCTCCTCTCTCATCCCCGCCGTGAACAAGCTGGGCTCGCTGCCGGTCATCCTCTCCGGCTCCGAGGCGCTGAAGAAGAAGTACATGGCCCCGCTCGCCAAGGGCGAGGCGATGTTCTCGTACTGCCTGTCCGAGCCGGACGCCGGTTCCGACGCCGCCGGCATGAAGACCCGCGCCGTCCGCGACGGCGACTTCTGGGTGCTCAACGGCGTGAAGCGCTGGATCACCAACGCCGGCGAGTCCGAGTTCTACACGGTGATGGCCGTCACCGACCCGGAGAAGCGCTCCAAGGGCATCTCCGCCTTCGTCGTGGAGAAGTCCGACGAGGGCGTCTCCTTCGGCGCTCCGGAGAAGAAGCTCGGCATCAAGGGCTCGCCCACCCGCGAGGTCTACCTGGACAACGTCCGCATCCCCGCCGACCGCATGATCGGCGAGGAGGGCACCGGCTTCGCCACCGCGATGCGGACCCTGGACCACACCCGCATCACCATCGCCGCCCAGGCCCTCGGCATCGCCCAGGGCGCCCTCGACTACGCCAAGGGCTACGTCAAGGAGCGCAAGCAGTTCGGCAAGCCGATCGCCGACTTCCAGGGCGTGCAGTTCATGCTCGCCGACATGGCCATGAAGATCGAGGCCGCCCGCCAGCTCACCTACGCCGCCGCGGCCAAGTCCGAGCGGGGCGACAGCGACCTGACCTTCCAGGGCGCCGCCGCCAAGTGCTTCGCCTCCGACGTGGCCATGGAGGTCACCACGGACGCCGTCCAGCTCCTCGGCGGCTACGGCTACACCCGCGACTACCCGGTCGAGCGGATGATGCGCGACGCGAAGATCACGCAGATCTACGAAGGCACCAACCAGGTCCAGCGGATCGTGATGGCGCGCAACCTGCCGTAGAGCGACGGGCGTGACCGCGAGAGGGCGTCCGGGATCCCCCGGGCGCCCTCCGGGCTGTCCGGCCCGGGCGCGGTCACCTGCGCCAGAACAGGTGGTGCGCCACCCCGCTCGGGCTGGGCACGATCTCCAGGTGGTACCGGTCGAGCAGGTCCTCGGGGGAGTCCCACAGCCGCAGGCCGGAGCCCAGCTTCACCGGCGACACCGCCACGTGCAGGGTGTCCACGAGTCCGGCGTCGAGGAACTGGCGCACGGTCGTGACCCCGCCGCCGAGCCGCACGTCCTTGCCGTTCGCCGCCTCCCGCGCCAGGTCCAGCACCCGCTCCGGGTCGCCCTCGACGAAGTGGAACGTGGTGTCGGACAGCGTGAACGACGGCCGCGGGTGGTGGGTCAGCACGAACACCGGCGTGCGGAACGGCGGCTCGTCCCCCCACCAGCCCAGCCACTCGTGGTCGTGCCAGGGCCCGCGCTGGGGCCCGAACTTGTTGCGGCCCATGATCTCCGCGCCGATGTTGTGGGCGAAGTCACGGGTGAAGTAGTCGTCGAGGCCCCGGGTCCCGCCGGGCGCGGTGCGGTTCGGCCAGCTCGCGGTCGCTCCCGCCCAGGCGAACAGCTCCCCGGGGTTCACATGGCCGAAAGGGTGCTCCAGACTCTGGTCCTCGCCCGCGCCGATCCCGTCGGCCGAGACGTTGAAA
The DNA here is from genome assembly GCF_002899455.1 of Streptomyces sp. DH-12. GTDB lineage: Bacteria > Actinomycetota > Actinomycetes > Streptomycetales > Streptomycetaceae > Streptomyces. Next base: position 4,581,387 of record NZ_PPFB01000001.1, read on the forward strand.
TTCTGCACGCGCAGCAGCTGAGACACTGTTCCTCCTGACATCGGTGACAGGAGGTGGACTCCCCGGGCGCGGAGAACTCATCGGCGCCGGCTCACAGGAAACGCCGGATCGGGGTGACCGCGGTCTCCGCGAGGCGGGCGCGCAGGGGGCGCCGCCTCCAGCGGGCCGGGTCGATCGGCTCGCTCTGCTTGCGGTCGGCGTCGAAGTCGGCGTCGAGCCGGGCGGTGAAGTCCTCGTCGAGGACGGCCAGCATGACCTCCTCGTCGTGCTCCAGGGAGCGGCGGTTGAAGTTGGTGGAGCCGATCAGGGAGCAGACGCCGTCCACCGTGATGATCTTCGTGTGGAGCATGGTCGGCTGGTACTCCCGCACCTCCACGCCCGCGTCCACCAGCGTCTGGTAGTGCTGCCGCCCGGCGAGCAGGCAGGCGCGCTGGTCGGTGTGCGGCCCGGGCAGCAGGATCTCCACCTCGACGCCCCGGCGGGCGGCGGCCGCCAGCAGGTCGACGAAATAGGCGTCGGGCGCGAAGTACGCCGTGGACAGCCGGAACCGCTCCCGCGCCGAGGTGATCACCACGCGCAGCAGGGTCTGCATGTCCTGCCAGCCGAAGCTGGCCGAGCCCCGCACCACCTGGACCGTGGCGTTGCCGGGCTGCTCCTGCGGGGTGAAGCGGTCGCACGCGTCGTACAGCTCGTCGTGGCACTCGGCCCAGTTCTGCGCGAAGGCCGCCGCGATGCCGTCCACGGCCGGTCCGCGGACCCGGACGTGGGTGTCGCGCCACTCGCCGGGGTTGCGGGCGTCGCCGCACCACTCCTGCGCGATGCCGACCCCGCCGGTGAAGGCGGTGTGCTCGTCGGTGACCAGGACCTTGCGGTGGCAGCGGTGGTTCTGCCGCATCGGCGACAGCCGGGTGGGCTTGCGGAACCACGCCACGTGGACGCCGGCGTCCTCCATCGCCTTCAGCAGCTCCGGCTCTATCTCCTTGGCGCCGAAGCCGTCCAGCAGCAGGCGCACGCGGACGCCCGCGCGGGCCCGGTCGGCCAGCGCCTCGGCGAACTCCCGCGCGATGTCGCCCCGCCAGTAGACGAACGTCATCATGTCGACCGTGTGCTCCGCGGCGCGGACCGCCTCCAGCATCGCGGGGAAGATCTCGTCGCCGTTGCGCAGCGGCACGAGTTCGTTGCCCTCGGTCGCCGCGATGCCGATGAGCCGTTCCAGCCGTCTGCGCAGCCGCTTCCGCTCCGTCTGTGGTGTCACGTCCCTCTCCCCTGTGTGTCTGCCGACCGCCCCCTCGGCGCCGTGGTCAGGGGCGCCATCCCCCTTCTTGCCGTTCCCGGCCCGGCCAAGCGGCGTCCTGTGGTGGTCATGGACACAGAGGCGTAGGACGGGAGGTGCGAGGGCCGAACGGCGGTCCCCGCCGTCCCCCGGGAGGAACCATGACCCAGCAGCAGCCGGCCACGGAACCGCTGAGCAAGGAGATGCAGGACTGCGTCCAGGCGTGCATGGCCTGCCACGGCGTGTGCGAGGAGACCATGAGCGCGTGTCTGCAGACGGGCGGCGAGGCCCACACGCGGATCATGCGGGCGCTCCTGGACTGTTCGGAGATGACCCGCATGTGCGCGGACATGATGATGCGCCGCTCGCCGCTGGCGAACGAGATGTGCATGATGTGCGCGCAGGCCTGCGACCTGTGCGCCGAGGCGTGCATGTCGATGCCGGACGACGAGCGGATGACGCGGTGCGCCGAGTCCTGCCGCCGCTGCTCCGAGACGTGCCGTGCGATGGCGGGCGCCCCGATGTGACGGACGTGCCGGACACGCGCGAGGGCACCCCCGCGGGGGTGCCCTCGTCACGGTGACCGCGGAGGCGTCAGTCGCCCTTGACGGTGACCTTCTCGTCGTTGTTCAGCTGGTCGACCAGCTGCTTCACCTTCTCCTTGTCCCACAGCAGGTTGCCGCCGCTGGACCCGGAGACCGGCATGTTCATCGACGTGCCCTCGCCGCCGCTGACGCCCTTCATCGACCAGAACATGTCGGCCAGGTCGAACAGGCCCATGTCCTTGTCGACGATCAGGGAGTCCATGCCCGCGCCCAGGGTCGGGTACAGCCTGAACGGGTTGAGCACGGTGCTGGGGGTGGCCGCCTGGTCGGCCAGGGCGGACAGGAACTTCTGCTGGTTCTTGGTGCGGTCCAGGTCGGAGCCGGCGAGCGCGTAGCGGGTGCGGACGAAGGCGAGCGCCTCCTCGCCGTTCAGGGTCTGCTTGCCCTTCTTGAGGTCGGCGCCGGACTTGGTGTCCTTGATGTCCTGCGGGATGTCGATCTCCACGCCGCCGAGCGCGTCCACGATGTTCGCGAAGCCGGCGAAGCCGATCTCCACGTAGTGGTCGATGTACAGGCCGGTGTTGAACTCGACGGTGCGGACCAGCAGTTCGGGGCCGTCCTCGGCGTACGCGGCGTTCAGCTTCACCTGGCGGCCGGTGCCCTGGTAGACCTTCCCGGACTCGGAGCCCTTGAAGGTGGGGATCTCCACGTTGGAGTCACGGGGGAGCGATATGAGGGTCGAACCGTTGTCCCCGGTGTGCAGGATCATCATCGAGTCCGTGCGCTTGCCCTCGGAGGAGCCGGTGCGCAGCCGCTTCTTGTCCTCGGCGGACAGGCCCTCGCGGCTGTCGGAGCCGACGATGAGGTAGTTGGTGCCCTCGCCCTTCTCGGGCCGCTCGATCACCTTCGACAGGTCGACCTCGCGGTTGAGCTTGGAGTCGGCCCAGAAGTAGGTGGCGACGGTGGTGACGAACACCACGGTCACCAGGGTGATGGCCGTCCACTTGATACGGCGCCGCCAGTCCGGCGCGGGGCGCTGCGGGCCGTGGCCGTCACCGCCGCCGCGTCCGCCCGCGCCGTACACCTGGCCGGTGTTGTAGCCGCTGTCGTAGCCGCCTCCGTGGCCCTGGCCGTCGACGTAGCCGGGCTGCTGCGGAACCGAGCCGTGGGCGCCCTGCCCGGGAGGGGTGGGCTGTCCGCGCCGGACCTGCCGCATGACACGGGCGCTCTCGGGCTGTGCGCTCGCGCTCCCGCGTCCGTAGCGGCGGCCGCGGTTGTCGTCGGACCATGCCTCGGGCCAATCATTCATGGCAGACAGTGTGCAGGTCCGGACGGGCGGCCATACACGGGTCGTCGGAAATCAGGACCGCGCTGTTGCGAAGCTGACACAAAATGGCTGGTCGTCACCTCGGCATAAGGTGGATGCCATGACAGACCAGGCCCCTGCCGCGCAGACGGACAGTCCGGAGATCCCGGGCAAGCCCGTCTCGGCGTCCCGCACCACCCTCAGCCACATCATGACCCACAGCGACACCAATCTCCTGGGCACCGTGCACGGTGGGGTGATCATGAAACTGGTCGACGACGCGGCGGGCGCCGTCGCCGGCCGCCACTCCGGAGGACCGGCCGTGACGGCCTCCATGGACGAGATGGCGTTCCTCGAGCCGGTCCGCGTGGGTGATCTTGTTCACGTCAAGGCCCAGGTCAACTGGACCGGCCGGAGCTCGATGGAGGTCGGGGTGCGGGTCCTGGCCGAGCGCTGGAACGAGTCGACGCCGGCCACGCACGTCGGCTCCGCCTACCTCGTGTTCGCCGCCGTCGACGCCGACGGCAAGCCGCGCCGGGTGCCGCCGGTCGTCCCGGAGACCGAACAGGACCGCCGCCGCTACCAGGAGGCCCAGATCCGCCGCACCCACCGCCTGGCCCGCCGCCGGGCGATCCTGGACCTCCGCGAGAAGCGCGCGGCGGAGGGCTTCGAGGACTGACGCGCCCGCCCGGAGCCCGCCACGCGGCGGCCCGCCCGGACGCGGCTCAGCCGCAGTTGACCTCGTCGCCGCGGACCACTCCGAACTCTCCCTGGCCCGGGTCCCGGGGGCGTACCTTGCGGACCTTCTCGAAGTCGGTGCCCGCGACGACCTTCAGGGTGGGGCCCTGGCCCTCGACCGGGCGGAGTTCGCTGCCGGGGAGCGCCGCCGCGAGGGACTTCGCCGAGCGGTCCCAGCGGGGGTCGTAGGCGACGACCGTGCGCGTGTGGTCCTGACGGGCGGCGTTGACGGGGGCCTTGGTGGTGTCGAAGCCGGTCGCCGCCAGGGCCGCGTCCACGCGCCGGCCGAGACCGGGCGTGCGGGTGCCGTTCTCGACCTGCACGCGGATCTGCTTCGGGTCGACCGGCACCCGCAGGGCCGCGCCGGACGAGGACCGCGCGGACAGCGGCTGGTCGCGGCGGAGCGCGTCGAAGATGCGCTCGGACTTCTCCGGGTCCCACTTCAGCGTCGAGCCGATGCCCTTCACCACGTGGCCCGGCGTCACCACGGGCACGGTGGTGAACTCCGACGACGACGGCGAGAAGTTCCGCATCGCCCGCCCCAGGTCGAGCAGCTCACCGGCGCCGAACCCCTCGTCCGCGCGGACCGAGCCGAGCACCGCGCGGGTGACGTCCCGGAACCTCATCGGGTTCAGCAGGATCCCGGACGAGGCGGCCCGCTCCACCAGCGCCGCGAGGAAGTGCTGCTGCCGCCTCATCCGGCTGAGGTCGGAACCCCCGTCGACGTGCCGGGCGCGGACGTACTGCAGGGCCTCGCCGCCCTTGAGGGTGTGCCGGCCCGCGGGCAGGTCGAGCCCGCTGCGGCTGTCCCTCAGCCGCTGGTCGGTGCAGATCTCCACACCGCCGACGACGTCGACGGTCTTCATGAAGCTGGCGAAGTCGACCTCCAGGTAATGGTCGATCTTCACCCGGGTCATCTTCTCCACCGTCCGCACGGTGAGCTGCGGCCCGCCCTCCGCGTAGGCCGCGTTCAGCCTCAGCGGATGCCCCTTGTGCCGCTGCCCGCTCACCCGGTCGGTGTGCGGGGGCGTCTCGGCGTAGGAGTCGCGGGGCAGGCTGACGACGCTGGCGCGGTCCCGGTCCTCCGAGATGTGCACGATCATGATCGTGTCCGTGCAGTGGCAGGGCGCCCCGCCGAGCCGGTACTTCTCCCGCTCCTCCTCGCCGACGCTGTCCCGCCCGTCCGTGCCGACCAGCAGGATGTTCATGCCGTGCCCGGCCCGCGGCCGGTTCTTCATGTCGCGGAAGGGGTCGACCCGTGCGATGTCGTCGTCGAGCCCGCTGAGCACCGCGTGCCCGATCCCGGCGGACGCGAGCACCACGACCGACAGCGCGGTGACCGTGCGCATGACCCAGCGCGGCCGGCGGCGCGGGGGCGCGGGCGGGTGCGGGGCCGGGCGGGACGGCCGCGCCGGGCGCCGCCCGGGGGTTCGGGGCCGTGGGGAGCGCGGCGGCGTGGGCAAGGGGGCACCTCCGGACGACGGCCGAGCGTGGAATCGTGAGCACCGTAGGCCGATACGATCTGCGGCCCCGCGCACAGCACCCCGGCACGCGCAACCGTGTCCCCCGTTCGCGGTAACGTGAGGCTCCTATGAACGCCAATCCCGACGTGCGGCCCCCGGCCGTTTCCGTGATCATGCCCGTCCTCAACGAGGAGCGGCATCTGCGCGGCGCGGTCCGCGCGATCCTCGCCCAGGAGTACGCCGGTGAGATGGAGGTCGTGATCGCCCTCGGTCCGTCCACGGACCGCACGGACGAGATCGCCGCCGAACTCGTCGCCGAGGACCCGCGGGTGCGCACCGTGCCCAATCCGACCGGCCGCACCCCGGCCGCCCTCAACGCGGCGATCGAGGCCTCGCGCCATCCGGTCGTGGTCCGCGTCGACGGCCACGGGATGCTCTCCCCGAACTACATCGCCACCGCCGTACGCCTCCTGGAGGAGACCGGCGCGCAGAACGTCGGCGGCGTCATGCACGCCGAGGGCGAGAACGACTGGGAGCGCGCCGTCGCCGCCGCGATGACCTCGAAGATCGGCGTGGGCAACGCCGCCTTCCACACCGGCGGCGAGGCGGGCCCCGCCGAGACCGTGTACCTGGGCGTGTTCCGGCGCGAGGCGCTGGAGCGGCAGGGCGGCTACAACGTGGAGTTCATCCGCGCCCAGGACTGGGAGCTGAACTTCCGCATCCGCGAGGCGGGCGGGCTCATCTGGTTCTCGCCCGAGCTGAGGGTGTCGTACCGGCCCCGCCCGTCCGTGCGGGCGCTCGCCAAGCAGTACAAGGACTACGGCCGTTGGCGCCACGTGGTGGCCCGCTACCACGCCGGCTCCATCAACCTGCGCTACCTCGCCCCGCCGACCGCGGTGTGCGCGATCGCGGCCGGCCTCGTGGTGGGCGCGGCGCTCACCCCGTGGGGCTTCGTGGTCCCCGGCGGCTACCTCGCGGCGATCGTGGCGGGCTCCATACCCGCCGGCAAGGGGCTGCCGCTGAAGGCGCGGCTGCGCATCCCGGTGGCCCTGGCCACCATGCACATGTCGTGGGGCTGGGGCTTCCTGACCAGCCCGCGCTCGCTGGCGAAGAAGGTCATCGCCTCCCGGCGCCCCGCCGTCCGGGCGGAGGACGCCAAGGCGGCCTGACGCCCCGTCCGCCCTGCACGCCGAGAGCCGAAGGCCCCTTCCCGCGCCGGGAAGGGGCCTTCGCGCTCACCAGGTGAAGGCGGGGTCCACGTGCATGCAGGCCTTGTCGTCCGCGCCGTTGAGCGCCTGCGCCGACTCGGGCATGGCGTCGTCCTCCTCGGGCGCCTCGTACCGCGTGCCCTCGCGCCAGTCGGCGCCCACGACGAGCGTCACGCCGGACACGTCGGTGGACCGCTTCACCGCGTCGGCCGGGATGCCGAGGACCGCGGCGACACGGCGGGCGTCGCCCTCCAGGTCGGCGCTCGGGTAGCGCACCACCGTGCGCTCCTCGGCGGAGGCGCCGTCGGTGTCGGCGGTGGCGCTCGTGAAGCCCTTCTCCCGGAGCTCCCCGGCGATGGCGCCGGCCCGGTCGGGGGCGGGCGCGAGGGCGTCGGTGCGGGTGCCGTTGCGGACCTGCACGGCGATGTCGGCGTCCTCGGCGGCCGGATCGGCGGGCGGCTTCTCCACGAGGGGCTTCGGCTCGGCGTCCCTGCCGTCCAGGGCGATGTCCTCGCGCACCAGCCGGAACAGCTTCTCGGCGTCCTCGGTGGGCTCCACGCGGGCGCCCACGTACCGGTTGGGCATCGTGGTCATGGTGATGCGCTCCGGCGGCACCTTCCGCAGCTCGGTGCTCAGGTCGTACAGCTTCTTCACCGTGTCGAGGCCGGGGTCGACGGTGAGCGCGCGGGTGGCCTCCTCGGCCAGCCGGCGCAGGCTGTTGGGGCTGCTGAGGGTGGCGTTCTCGCGCAGCTGCCGGGCCAGCGAGTTCATGTACATGTGCTGAGCCTTGGCGCGCGCCAGGTCGCTGCCGTCCTCGAAGCCGTACCGGGTGCGCAGCCACTGCAGGGCCTGCTCGCCCTTGACGGGGTGGGTGCCCTTCGGCAGCTTCAGCCCGGAGCCGTGCCCCTGGCTGTCGCGCGAGTGGATGTTGGCGTCGACGCAGACGGGGACGCCGCCGATCGCGTCCGCCATGGCCACCACGCCCGCGAAGTCCACCATGACGAAGTGGTCGATGTGGATGCCGGTGAGCTCCTGCCAGGTGGCCACCGTGCAGCCCGGACCGCCGTGCCCGAGGCTCTGGTTGGCCATCACGCGGCCCTCGCTCGCCGGGTACACCGTGCCGTCGTCGGGGTCGGTGCACTTGGGGATGTGCAGCAGGGTGTCGCGCGGCATGCTGATCACGGACATGTTGCTGCGGTCGGCGGACAGGTGCACCAGCATCTGCACGTCCGCCAGCGGCGTGGAGCCGAACGTCTCGCGGGCGCCGCCGAGTTCCTGGTTCGCCTCGCTGTCCCGCGCGTCGCTGCCGATGAGCAGGATGTTCAGCGGGGTCTGGCCGGCCGCGTTGGGCGTCGGCGCGGCGACCTTGCTGTCGCCGAGGTTCAGCGGGTCCTTCTTGATGTTGTCGTTGAGCTGCCGGTAGTACAGGAAACCCGCCCCGCCGGCCGCGAGGACGAGCAGCGCGAGCACCGCGGCCGACCACGTGAGTATCCGGCGGCCGCGCCGGGGGCGGGGGCCCGTGCCGTCGGCGGGCGGCTCGTCGTCGGGAGCCGGCGCGAGCTCCTCGTCGCGGGCCTTCTCCCGCGTGGCGTTCTGTGTCACTGCCCTGTCCTTCCCACCCCTGGAAACACCTCGCTCCGGCGCGCAGGCCCGCCCTGCGTCCTGTTAGACGCACGACGGGCCCGTCAGTTGCCCCCGGTCATCCCTCGATTTCCCCGAGGGACGGCGGGGGCCCGGCCGCGGTCGCTACCAGCGGTACGGCGCGTACACGTCCATGCAGGCGCCCTTCTCCGCCGCGCTCAGCGCGTCGGCGTCGTCCGGCAGGTCCCCCGCCTTCGGCGGCTCCGGCTCCGGGTACGTCCCGCCCTCCCGCCAGTCCGCGCCGACCACCACGGTGACGTCCGTGACGTCGTCCGACCGGCGGACCGAACCCGCCGGGATGCCCAGGGACTCGGCGACCCGCCGGGCGTCCCCCCGCAGACCGGCGGCCGGGTAGCGCACGACGGTCCGCTCCTCGGCGCCGGCGGCGGAGGTGTCGGGCGCGGCGCGGGTGAAGCCCCGCCCGGCCAGCTCCCGGGCGACCGCGCCCGCCCGGCCGGCGACCGGGCCCTGGGCCGCGGACCGGGTGGCGTTGCGCACCAGCACCGCGATCTCGCCGTCGGGGGCGGAGGGGTCCCCCGTGCGCTCCTCGCGGGACGGCTTCCCGGACGTGCCCGAGCCGCTCGCCGCGCCCTTGCCGCCCTTCGTGTCGAACGGCACGTCGTCGCGGAGCAGCGCCCAGACCTGCTCGGCGTCCTCCCCCGCGGGGAGCAGGTGGTTGGCGTTCCGCGGGTCCGGGACGGTCGGCAGGGCCGTCATGGTGATGCGGTCCGGCGGCACCGTCCTGAGCTGCATCGCCAGGTCGTACAGCTTCTTCACCGAGCCGATCTCCTCGGAGACCCGGAGCGACCTGGTGGCCGCCTCGGCGAGGTCGGTGAGCCGGCCGGTGTCGGTGAAGACGTTCTGGCCGCGCAGGGTGCGGATCATCGAGGTGAGGTACATGCGCTGCGCGCGGGTGCGCAGCACGTCGCTGCCCCACGCGTGCCGGGTGCGCAGCCACTGGAGCGCCCGCACGCCCTCCACCTCGGTCTTCCCGGCCCGCAGCTTCAGGCCCGAGCCGCCGGGCACGCCGGGCAGCGGCCGGTCCCACACGTTCTGCCGGACGCAGACCTCGACGCCGCCGACCGCGTCGGCCATCCGCACCACGCCCGCGAAGTCGACGGTCATCCAGTGGTCGACGTAGACACCGGTGAGGTTCTCCCAGGTGGCGAGCGTGCAGCCCGGACCGCCGCGTCCCAGCGAGGTGTTGATGATGTCGTTGGTCGCCGGGTACGCCGTCCCGGTGTCCGGGTCGGTGCACCGGGGGATGTCGACGCGGGTGTCGCGCGGGATGCTCACCACGGCCGCGCTCTTCCGGTCGGCGGCCAGGTGGATCAGCATCTGCACGTCACCGAGCGGCGGGTTGTCGCGGTGGGCCCTGCCGCCGCCGAGTTCCACGTTGGCGTCGGAGGCGCGGCTGTCGGAGCCGATCAGCAGGATGTTGAGGGGCGTCTGCCCGGCCGCGTTCGGCTCCGACCTCTCGGCCTTGGAGTCGCCGCTGCTGCGCTCGCCCTTCACCAGGTTGTCGTTGAGGTGGTCGTAGTACAGGTAACCGGCGCCCGCCGTGCCGAGTATCAGCACCGCCAGGGTCGTCGCCGACCAGCGCAGGGCGCGCCGCGCCCGTCCGCCGCGCGGTCTCCCGCCGCCCGTGCCGCCGCCCTCCGGGGCGCGCCGCCCCTCGGGACGGCCCTCCTCCGGCGGGCCGGACCGGCGCGGGGCGCTGTCCGGCCGTGCCCCCTTTTCGTACGCGTCGCTTCGCATCATCGTGCGGTGTCGCTCCCCAACCCCTGGACACGGGACGGGCCCGTCCGCGCCCCGTGGAACGCGAGACGGGCCCGGTCAGGCGCCTATTCGGCGCACACGACCTTGTCCGCCGTGGACGTGGACTTCTTGATGTCGTCGGGCGCCTTGTCCGGGGGCGTGAGCGACACGCCCGCGCCCTTGAAGTCCTTGCCGAGGGTCAGCGTCATCGCGGGCAGGCCCTGGGAGTTGGTGACGCTCTCGCCGGGCTGCATCGCCGCCCCGGACAGACCCATGATGGCGGCCAGCCGACGCGCCTCGTCCGCCTGCTCGGGGGCGTACTCGAGGGTGGTCTTCGCCAGCTCCGCGGGCGCGTTGCCCCCGTTCTCCGACTTGTTGACGCCCTGCTGGACCTGGAGCCAGCTCAGGGTCGACTGGGCGCTTCCGGCGGGCGCGCCGCCGTTGAGGACGCGCACCCGCACCTCGGACGCCGGGGCCTTCTCGCCCTTCAGGCGGGCGGCGACGGCGGCCTTCTCCTTCTTCTGCTGCTGCTTGACCTCGGTGAACGACACGTCGTTGCGGATCAGGTCGAAGACCTCGGCGGCCTTGGCCTCGTTGAGGACGACCGTCGCCTTCACCGTCTCCGCCGGGTTGTCGACCACCGGCACGGTCGCGAACGTCAGGTTCTTGACGTTCAGTTTGCCCAGCTCCAGGCCGAGGTCCTTGAGCTTGTTGATGCTGCTCAGCTGGGAGTCGACGGTGAGCGCCTCGGTGCCCGCCTCGGCCAGTTTGATCATCTTCGTCGGGCTGGTGAGCGTGTCGTTCGACTTCAGCTTGCGCATCAGCGCGCTCAGGAACTGCTGCTGCAGCCCGATCCGGCTCAGGTCGCCGCCCAGCCCCACCGAGTGACGGGTGCGCACGAACGCCAGGGCCTCCTCGCCCTCGATGGTGTGCGTGCCCTTGGGCAGCTTCAGGTGCGAGTCCGGGTCGTCGATGTCCTTGGCCAGGCACACCTCGACGCCGCCGACCGCCGTGGTCAGCGTCTTCACCGCGTTGAAGTCCGCCACCATGAAGTTGTCCGGCTTGATGCCGGTCAGCTCGGTCACGGTCCGCATGGTGCAGCTCGGCGTACGGCCGTTCTGGCCGAGGCTGGTGTTGAAGCGGACGCCGGTGGAGCCGGGGATGACCTTCTCGCTGCCGTCCTCCTGCTCGGTCGGGCAGTCCGGGATGTCGACTATCAGGTCGCGCGGGATGCTCAGCGCGGTCGCGTTCGTACGGTCCTTGGAGACGTGCAGCAGGATCGTGGTGTCGGCGTGGCCCGCGCTGCCCTTGTCGCCGTAGCCCTCGTTGCCCGCGCCGGTGCGCTTGTCGGTGCCGATCAGCAGGATGTTGATGGCCTGGTCCTTCTTGAAGCCACCGGTGCTCGCGCCGTCGTCCGACACGGTCGTGATGTTGTCGTTGAGGTGCTCCAGGTACAGGTAGCCGGCCACGCCCGTGCCGAGCACCAGGAAGGCCAGGGTGCCGCTGCCCCACAGCAGCGCCTTCTTCGCCTTCTTGTTCTTCTTCGCCGGCCGGCGGCCGCGGCGGCCCGCCGACGGCTCCTCCGGTGCGCCCCGGCGCCGGCGCTGCGGCGGCACCTCCCGCCCGGACGTCTCACGCTCGGGGGAGGCACGGCCGGGGCGCTCGGGCGCCTCGTCGGGCGACGCCGACCGGGCACGCGGCTGTCCCGCGCCCGGCTTCCGCTGTCCCGCACCCGGCTTCCGCGGCCCGCGCGGGGCCGGAATGGGCGACTGCGGTGCGGAAGGGCTCAGTCGCAGTTCGTATTCGCCGGTGTTCGGATTGAGTACCCACTGATCTGCGGGATCGATGTTCTCCCCCCGCCCACGGCCTTGCGCGTCCACGGTCGCTCGAATCCTCCGTCGGGGCCACGCGGCGCCTTTCCCCTCCCAGGCGCTCGGGTCTCGGTCACACAGTGCGGGATCTCAGGACGGACCTGAAGGAACGGACGCACCGGATGGCTCACACTAACGGCCCGGATCGGTCTCCGGCGACGCCGGTGACGAATTCCACGCCTTCACAAGGGGCAATCCGCCCATTTCTGTGGACAGGAGTTCGCAATCCGGGAGTTGCCTTTGAGTTTCCTTTACGCGCAGGTGTCCTCGGCGGCGGTGTTCCCGGAGAACGTCGGAGCCGGGGACGCGCTGTCCGCCGGCGCCGCTGTTTCCTTTTCCGTGGCCTTTCGCTCACCGTGCGTATCCACGCGCACCGGTTCGTCCTTGCGCAGCCGCTCGAACAGTTTCCCGGCGGCGGGCTGGGCGAGCTGATCCCGATTCACGTCCCCGGCGTAGGACTCCCTTGGGACGGTGAGGAATTGCACACCTTCCGCGGGGATGTCGCGCAGGCCCCGTACGAGTTCGTACAAACCGCGCAGGCTGGCGAGTCCGGGGTCGGTGGTGAGGGACGAGGTGGCCGCGTCCAGGACGGGATACAGCTTCACCGGATTCAGCAGGATCTCGTTGCTGCGGACCTTGTTCACCAGCGCGCCGAGGAACCGCTGCTGCCGCTCGATGCGGCCGGTGTCGCTGCCGTCCCCGAGGGTCTTGCGCACCCGGACGTAGCCGAGCGCCTGTTCGCCGTCGAGGGTCACCCGCCCCGCCGGCAGGCGCAGGCGGGCGTCCTCGTCGTCGATGGGCTCGCTCAGGCACACCTCGACGCCGTCCACCGCGTCGACCATGTCCTTGAACCCCTCGAAGTCGACGACGGCATGGTGGTCGACGCGGATGTCGGTGAGGTTCTCGACGGTGCGGACGGTGCAGGCCGAACCGCCCACCTCGAAGGCGGAGTTGAACTGCGCGAACATCGGCGCCGAACGCGACCCGTCCGGGCGGCGGCAGCCGGGCACGTCCACCATCAGGTCGCGCGGTATCGACACCGCGGTGGCACTGTGCCGGCCCGCCGACAGGTGCAGCAGGATCACCGTGTCCGAGCGTTCGGTGCCCGGGTCGCGCCCGTAGCGGCGGTTCTCCGCGCCCGCGCGCGAGTCCGACCCGATCAGCAGGACGTTGAGGGCGTCCTTCACCAGCGCGGTGGGCCGGTCCTTCTCGAACCGGGCGAGTTCGGCCGCCGCCGCCTCGTCCGGGGTGATGTTCCCCTCCAGCTTCATGTACACCGCCCACCCGGCGGCCGCGGCGCCCACCAGCGCGAGGGACACCCCGAGGCCGACGCCCCACCCCCAGCGCCGGCGGCGACGGCGGCCGCGGCCGCACCCGCTCGGCGAGGAGCCGGCGCCCGGACCGAGGGGCCGCCCCGCCGCCCCCTGCCCCTCGGGGGCCGCGCCTGCGGTGTCGCTCATGCCGGTTCCACCCCTCCCTGCGTCCGGGCCGGGACGGCGTACGGGTGCGGCCCGCTGTGCGTGCCGCGCGGGTGCGCCCCGCCCGGGTGCGTGCCCTCGGGCGCGTGCCGCTTCCTACGACTGTGGCCCGGGCGAGGGAGGGGCGGGGGGTGGTGTTGCGCCGAACGGGTGAGGCGGGCTCCGGGGCCGCTCTGCGGCGGCCGGGGCGCCGAGGGCGGGTCAGCGGGCGATGACCGTGACCCGTTCGCTCTCCACGCGCTGGTCGAGGGCCTCGGGGGCCAGCCGGTCGAGGTTGCGGCACAGCACCACGGAGCCGCCGGTCGCCAGCGGCGCGTACAGCCCGGCGACGAGGCCCTCCCACGTGTCGTACGGCAGCCCCGAGAGGACGCGCGAGCCGGGGCCGGTCAGCCCCAGGTCCGGCGCCTCCGCGCGGGCCCGCTCGACGACCTCCGCGCCGGAGAACTCCCGGCCCGCCACGATCAGCGCCGGCTCCTCCGGGTCGACGGGCGCGTACGGCACGAACCGGTCGCCCTGGCCCGGCACCTCCACGGCGTAGTCGGCGAAACCCTCCGGCGGCTGGGGGAAACGCCCGCCGAGCGGCCGCAGCGCCAGCGCGACGCGGGGGCCCGAGCAGGCGCGGGCGGCCGCCAGCGACTCCGGCTCCGGACCGCTCACCACCACGTCCGCCGCGGCCGGGTCGCCGCCGACGTCCGCGACCACCCCGACGGACGCGCACGCCAGCAGCCACACCGCGGTCTGCCAGTGCGCGGGCAGCAGCAGGGTCACCCGGTCGCCCGGTTCGACGGACAGCTCGTCCTGGAGCAGGTTGGCGGTCTTGGCCACCCAATTGGCGAAGGTGGCCACGGACAATTCGACCCGCTCGCCCGTGGCGTCGTCGTAGAAGGTCACCAGGGGGCGTCCCGGGTCCGCGGCGAGCGCGGAACCCAGCAGGTCGGCAGGGGTGCGGTCGGTGGCGTTCACCCGCGCAAGGGTACGCGGCCCCGGCCGCGCGCACCCTCCGCGCGGGCCGGGCGCGGGCCACCGGTTCGGGGGAACGGCGGCCGACGGGCCGTCATCTGAGCGATGGACAGATTTGTCTGACTGTGTCCAAGCTCAGGGGCATGCGTGGAATCCTTGCTTCCTCAATCGGCGTCACCTGCGCCGCGGCCCTCGCCCTTCCGTCCGCCCCGCCCGCGGCAGCGTCCGCCGGGACGCCGGTGCCGGTGGCGGACGCGGCCACGCGTACCGCGGGGACGGCCGAAGTCCCGGCCGATGTCCCCGGCAGCACCCGGTCACTGCCCCTGCGCCCCCTCACCCACGACCGTGCCTCCGGCGCCGTCCTCGGCCTGACACCCCGGACAGTGCCCGCGTTCTCCCTCCTCGGCGTCGTCTGGGACGACCCCTCCGCCGCCCTGCACGGCCGCGTGCAGGTCCGCACCCGTGCGGCCGGCACGGGGGAGTGGTCCGGCTGGCAGGACGTCGAGACCCACTACACCGAGCACGGGGCGGACCCGGACACCGCGGAGGCCGCCTCCGGGCAGGTGCGGGGGGCCACGGCGCCGCTGTGGGTGGGGGAGTCGGACGGGGTGGAGGTGCGGGTGCTGCCGGAGTCCGGCGAGCCGGAAGGCCGTCCGGGGGACGTCGATCCCGTCGACACCGGGGCGGGTGAGGAGCAGTCAGGCGGGGAGGGGCAGTCAGGCGGGGAAGGGGCGGGTGAGACGGACGGGGTGTCCGCCCTGCCGGCCGGGCTGCGGCTCGACCTGGTCGATCCGGGGGAGGCCGAGCCCGATCCGGGGGAGGCCGAGCCCGCCGACGGCGCCGAGGCGCCTCGTACGGGCGCCATGACCGCCGGGGCGAAGGCCGCCTCCGCCGCCAACTCCGCCCTCGCGCCGCTCGGCGCCACCGAGATCCCCGCGCTGACCGCCGAGGAGACGCGCGAGGAGCTCGTCACCCTGCGCGGCACCGAACTGACCGAGCAGCAGCAGGCCACGCCGTACATCGGGCCGCGCCCCGCCATCGTCACCCGGCACGGCTGGGGAGCGGACGAGAGCCTGCGGGAGAAGAAGTTCGCCTACACCAGCAAGGTGAAGGCGGCCTTCGTGCACCACACCGCCTCCGGCAACGGCTACTCCTGCTCGCAGGCGCCCTCCCTGATCCGCGGCTTCTACCGCTACCACACGAAGAGCCTGGGCTGGCGGGACATCGGCTACAACTTCCTCGTCGACAAGTGCGGCCGCATCTACGAGGGCCGGGCCGGCGGCGTGGCCGAACCGGTCAAGGGCGCCCACACCCTCGGGTTCAACTCCAGGACCACCGGCATCGCCGTCATCGGCTCCTACGGCTCCAAGAATCCGCCGTCCAAGGCGGTGAAGGCCGTCGCCCGGCTCACCGCCTGGAAACTGGGGCTGCACGGCATGAATCCGAAGGCGAAGACATCCCTGACGTCCGCCGGGGGCAACCTGTACGCGAAAGGCAAGAAGGTGAAGATGAAGGTGATCTCCGGTCACCGGGACGGGGTCAACACCTCCTGCCCCGGGGGGAAGCTGTACAAGAAGCTGAGCAGCGTGCGCTCCGAGGCGGCCGGGTACCAGGGCCGCTGAGGAGGCCGGTCACAGGACCGGTCACAGCGCCGGTCACAGCGCCGGCCGGAGGACTGGCCGCGGCGCCGGCCGGGGAGCCGGCCGCTCCGATCCTGCCGGGGCCCTCTGCATACACTGGCCGGCCGAAAGACAGTTCGGCCGGACCCGGCAGGAAGCAGAGACGACAGGTGACAGAAGCGATCCTCCTGGTCGGCGGCAAGGGCACGCGGCTGCGCCCGCTCACGGTGCACACGCCCAAGCCGATGGTCCCGGCGGCCGGGGTGCCGTTCCTCACGCACCAGCTCGCGCGGGCGCGCGCGGCGGGCGTGGAGCACATCGTCCTCGCCACGTCGTACCTGGCCGAGGTGTTCGAGCCGCACTTCGGTGACGGGTCGGCGCTGGGGCTGCACATCGAGTACGTCACGGAGGAGGAGCCGCTCGGCACGGGCGGCGCCATCCGCAACGTCGCCTCGCGGCTGCACTCGGGGCCGGACGAGCCGGTGCTGGTGTTCAACGGGGACATCCTCACGGGGCTGGACATCCGGGCGCTGGTGCGGACGCACGAGACGTCGGGCGCGGATGTCTCGCTGCACCTGACGCGGGTGACCGACCCGCGTGCGTACGGGCTGGTGCCGACGGACGGGACGGGGCGGGTGCTGGCGTTCCTGGAGAAGCCGCAGACGCCGGAGGAGATCGTCACCGACCAGATCAACGCGGGGGCGTACGTGTTCCGGCGCTCGGTCATCGACACGATCCCCGCGGGGCGGGTGGTGTCGGTCGAGCGGGAGACGTTCCCGGGGCTGCTGGCCGCGGGGGCGCACCTTCAGGGCATGGTCGACTCGACGTACTGGCTGGACCTCGGGACGCCGGCGGCGTTCGTGCGGGGGTCGGCCGATCTGGTGCTCGGCAAGGCGCCGTCGCCTGCCGTGCCGGGGCGGTGCGGGGACCGGCTGGTGCTGCCCACGGCGACGGTGGCGCCGGACGCGAAGCTGGCGGGCGGGACCGTGGTGGGCGAGGGGGCGTTCGTCGCGGAGGGCGCGCGGGTGTTCGGGTCCACGATCCTGCCGGGCGCGGTGATCGAGCCGGGGGCGGTCGTGACGGACTCACTGATCGGGACGCGGGCGCGGGTGGGGGAACGGTCGGTGCTGACCGGCACGGTCATAGGGGACGGCGCGGTCGTCGGGGCCCACAACGAGCTGCGGGAGGGCGTGCGGGTGTGGTGCGACGCGCGCATCCCGGCGGGGGCGGTGCGTTTCTCCTCGGACCAGTAGAGGGCTGGGTTCCGCTGGTGGGGGTTGAGGTGTGACGCCTGTGGTGCGGGGTTCTGTCGGTGGTGGGTCCAGCGCCTGTGGTGGGGCGTTCCGTGCGGTGGGGGTGAGGTGTGACGCCTGCGGCGCAAGGTCGCTGCCCGGTGGGGGCGGGCGTGGCGCCCACGGGCGGTGAGTGGTGCGGGGCCGCGGCAGGGGCGGTCGTCCTCGGTCTGGCGCGAGAGTGCGTACCGGTGAGGCACAGGGCGCGGACGCGCCAGCCGCTGCGGGCGCCCGCCCCCACCCCGTCCCCTCCCCGCCACGGGCGGCCGCATCCCGCCCATGGTGGGCGAGCCGCCTCGCCGTACGCGGCTACCGCCCGGCCGTTCGGGGCGCGCCGCCCGCCCACTGCGGCCCAGTGCCTTAAAGACCTGGGAGGTGCCCCCGGGCGGCACAGATGGGCGCCGGGGTGCGCGGACACCCCCCGGCCCGTACCCACGCCGGGTGACGGAGAAGAAGGGGTGCGCAGCACAACGTAGGGTGCCGCGACGCGCGGAGTCTCAGAGGCGGGCGATGTCGCCGTGCGGCATGCGGGGCGCCCGCCGCGCAGGCGTCCTCCCGCTCAGCAGGATCAACCGCACCGCACGGTGCCGCTGTCCCGCATAAGGCTCCAGCAACGACAGCATGACGGAGTCGTCCGCATCCCGGTCCCCCGCCAACGCCCACCCCACGATCCCCGGCAGATGCAGATCCCCCGTCGTCACCGAGTCCGCCGCCCCGTGACTCCGCTGCACCGTCTCCGCCGACGTCCACGGCCCGATCCCGGACACCAGTTCCAGCCGCGCCCGCGCCTCCTCGGGAGGCATCCCCGCCGCCTCCTCCAGCCGCGCGGCGACCCGCACCGCGCGCAGCACGGTGGACGCCCGCTTGTCGTCGACGCCGGCGCGATGCCACTCCCAGGAGGGGATCAGCGCCCAGGTGCGCGGCGCCGGCATCACCGCCATCCGTTCGGGCGCGGGCCCGGGCGCCGGCATGCCGTACGTGCGGACCAGCAGCCGCCACGCCCGGTACGCCTCCCCGGTCGTGACCTTCTGCTCCAGGATCGACGGGATCAGCGACTCCAGCACCAGCCCGGTGCGCAGCAGCCGCAGTCCCGGCAGGCGGTGACGGGTGAACGCCAGCAGCCGGTGCCGGGGGACGAAGGCGGACGGGTCGTCGGCGGCGCCGAGCAGTTCGGGGAGGCGGTCGAGGAGCCAGTCCGCGCCGGGGCCCCAGGCCTCGCCCCGGACGCCGTCGTCCGACCGGGTCACCCGGAGCGTCCCGGGCCCCACGGGCGTCAGGCTGGCCCGCCACGCGGCGCCGTCCGGGGTCGTACGGAACGTGGGGTCGCCGGCACCGCGGCGCAGCGGGCCGAGGACGAGGCCGAGGTCCAGGGGGCCGTCCGGCACGTACGTCCGTGCCCGGGGCGCGTCCGGCGCCTGACGCGGGACCCGCGCGGGCACGGCGGCCTGCCCGCCGCGCACGCTGGTCCGTGTCGGGCGGGGGGCGAAGCGTCCGGCCACGAGAGTCCCCCGGGGTGAGAGTGAAGGGCTCCTACGAGGGTAGGCCCCCGCTCACCGCACCTCGATGAACCGGGTGGCGTCGCGCTCGGGACGGGGACGCGGTTCCTCGGCCGGGTGGCCCACCGCGACCGCGCCCATCGGGTCCCAGTCGGCGGGCAGGCCGAGGACCTGGCGGACCACGTCACGGCAGAACATCGTCGACGACACCCACGCCGAGCCGAGCCGCTCGCCCGCGAGGGCCACCAGGAAGTTCTGCACGCCCGCGCCCGCGGCGACGACGAACATCTCCCGCTCCGCGCCGTCCCTGCGGGCGTCGCCGTAGTGGTGCGAGCCGTCCGTCACCAGGCAGGGCACGACCAGGTACGGCGCGTTGCGCAGGACGTCGCCGCGGCGGACGCGCTTGGCGATGGACTCCTCCGACTTGCCGTCCCGGCGCAGGTCCGCGATCCAGGCGTCGCGCATGGCGTCGAGCAGGCGGATGCGGCTCTCGGGGGACTCGAGGAGGACGAAGCGCCAGGGCGTCGTGTGGTGGGGTGCGGGGGCCGTGACGGCGGCGGCCACCGCGCGGCGCACCGCCCCGGGGTCGACCGGCTCGTCGGTGAAGGCCCGTACCGTACGGCGCCGGGTGACCGCCTCGCGCACCGCCTCGGACGTGCCGAGGCGGAACATGTCGTCGCGCGCGTCGCGGACCAGGGCGCGGGCGCCCTCGCCGTCGTCGGACGCCGTCGTGTGGCCCAGCCCGCGGACGACGGCCACCGGGAGGCCCGCGGCCTTGCCCTTGACCAGGTCGCCGGCGGAGGCCAGCTCGTCGGCGGTGGCGACGACCGTGGCGGCGAGCGGGTTGCCGTGCGCGTCGGTGCCGCCGCGCAGGTCGTCCAGCACGCGCACGCCCGCCGCGCCGATCGCCACGTCGGTCAGGCCCGTCCGCCAGGGGCGGCCGAAGGTGTCGGTGACGATCACGCCGACCTCGACGCCGAGCGCGTCGCGGATGCCGTCCCGGATCGTGCGCGCGGAGGCGTCCGGGTCCTCGGGCAGCAGGAGGACCGTGCCGGGGGCCGTGTTGGAGGCGTCGACCCCGGCGGCGGCCATGACCAGGCCCTGCCGGTTCTCGACGATGCGCAGGGGGCCGCGCCGGGCCACCACCCGTACGGTCTCCGCGTCGATCGCGGCCTCCCGGTCGGCGGCCTCGACGATCCGGCCCTCAGCCTTGGAGACGATCTTCGAGGTGACCAGCAGGACGTCGCCGTCGGCGAGGTCGGGTGCGGCGGCCGCGATCAGCTTGGCCAGGTCGTCGCCGGGGCGGACCTCGGGCAGGCCGGGGACGGCCCAGACCCGGTAGGACGGGTGCGCCTCGCTCATACCGTACGGACCTCCTCGGCCAGGGCCAGCGCCTCCCGGGCCATCCCGGCGGCCGCGTCCACGTCGGTCATCATCAGCGGCACGGCCCGGCAGCGGACGCCCGCCGCCTCGACCCGCTCCACGCAGGCCGCGTCCACGGTGTCGACCAGCCAGCCGTCGAGCAGCCCGGAGCCGTAGTGCTCGGCGACCGCGGCCGCCGTGGACTCCACGCCGACGGCGGCGAGCACCTTGTCGGCCATGCCGCGCACCGGGGCGTCCCCGACGATCGGTGACAGGCCGACCACCGGAACGCCCGCGTCGGCGATGGCCTCGCGGATGCCCGGCACCGCGAGGATGGTGCCGACGGACACCACGGGGTTGGACGGCGGGAACAGGATGACGTCGGCCTCGCCGATCGCCTCCAGGACGCCGGGGGCGGGCTTGGCCTGCTCCGCGCCGACCGGCACGACCGCCTGCGCGGGCACCGAGGCCCGCAGCCGCACCCAGTACTCCTGGAAGTGGATCGCCTTGCGCTCGCCGTCCAGTTCGACCGCCACGTGCGTCTCCACGCGGTCGTCGGTCATGGGGACGAGGCGCACGCCGGGCTTCCAGCGGTCGCACAGCGCCTCGGTGACCGCGCTGAGCGGGAAACCGGCGCCGAGCATCTGGGTGCGCACGATGTGCGTCGCGAAGTCGCGGTCGCCGAGCCCGAACCACTCCGGGCCGACGCCGTAGGCCGCGAGCTCCTCCTTGAGGTGGAAGGTCTCGTCGCTCCGCCCCCAGCCCCGCTCCTCGTCGATGCCGCCGCCGAGCGTGTACATCACCGTGTCGAGGTCCGGGCAGACCTTCAGCCCGAAGAGGTGGATGTCGTCCCCGGTGTTGCCGATGACCGTGATGTCCGCGTCCGGCACGGCCCGCTTCAGACCGCGCAGGAACCGGGCACCGCCGATGCCGCCTGCCAGAACCACAATGCGCATGGGGCCATCCTCGCAGGCCGCCACGACATCGCGTCAGCCAGTCACCGGAGCGGCGCCGGGCGCGCCTCGCAGTGCGGGGCGGCGGCCGGGCGGAGCCGGGACGCGGGGCGCATCGGCATCTCGGTCAGGCCCGGGTGGTAGACGTGCAGGCTGACCGCGGGTTCCAGGGTGTCGTTGACGACGTCGTGCGTGTAGCCGGGCGCGAAGACCCTTCCCCACTCCCGGCTCCTCCCCCGCTCGAGCGGGGGGACCCCCACGGCGCCGGCGGTCAGCACGCGCGTGCCGTGGCCGGTGTGCTCGGTCAGCGCGCCGTCCAGGACGGTGAACATGCCGGAGGAGCCGCCGTGGTCGTGCGGTCCGCTGCCCTGGCCGGGCACCCAGGACAGCAGCCACACCTCGTAGCCGGGTCCGGTGCGCAGCCGGTGGTACCAGCGGCTGGCGGCGTCGTAGCGCACGAGGGGTTCCCACTGGGCGCGGTCGGCGGCGATGGAGCGGGCCAGGCCGGCGAACTCGGCCACCGTGGAGGGGTGTTCACGCTCGGGCTGGAGCAGGTGCGGGACTTCGAGGAGGTCGCCGGCGATCTGGAGGTCGCTGTCGCTGTTCATGGGTACGGAGGTCCTCGGCGCGGAGAGGGAGGGACGGTGGGGGTGTCGCGCCGCGTGGGCCCGGGTCGCGGGCGGGCGGCGGGGGAAGCCCGGGTGGGGGCGGGTTCAGCGAGGGGAGGCCGGGTCCTGGAGGGACGCGGCGGAGGCTGGAGCGTGGTGGCTCAACAGCAGGTACGGCGACAGCTGCAGCGAGCGCGGGCAGCACCGGGGAACCCGGCGGAGCGGGTCGAGGTGAGTGCCGGATTCGCGAGCATGCCCACAAGAAGAGCGGTTCACACCTCTGAAGTCAACTCGACGCCCGGTATGTGGGATCCGGTTCACCTCATCCGGTGCATCTGGCAGGTGAAAGGTTTGCTCAGCCGGTTCCCGGGACACAAGGTGCGCACGACCGGGCGCCCCGTACGTCGTTGCGATCCCGTGATCCGACTGTGATCCGGTTCGCCGCGGCAGGGGTGTCGGAACGAGATCGATCCCGCGGGCGTCCTCCCTTGTGAGGCCCTGTGTGGGGCCGGACGCCCTCGTGGGTCCCGCACCTGTGTCAAGGTTTAGGGTGATTTGAACACTTTCCGCTCGGCCTTGGTTCCGCAGAGTGAATAAGGGGCCCAATAGCAGATCTCGGCTTGACTCGCCCGGAGCAGCACACTTGTAATTTCACTCGTGTCGTTCAGCCGGAATCGGTAACGGCTACATCACGGGGACGCGAAAGACGGACGAGGGGCGTACATGACCGAGCTGGTGCAGCAACTGCTGGTCGACGACGCGGACGAGGAACTCGGCTGGCAGGAGCGCGCGCTGTGCGCCCAGACCGACCCCGAGTCCTTCTTCCCCGAGAAGGGCGGCTCCACCCGGGAGGCCAAGAAGGTCTGCCTCGCCTGCGAGGTCCGCTCCGAGTGCCTCGAGTACGCCCTCGCCCACGACGAGCGCTTCGGCATCTGGGGCGGCCTGTCCGAGCGTGAGCGCCGCCGCCTCAAGAAGGCCGCCGTCTGACGCGCGTCGCCCCGGCGCCGCCCGCCGCACTCCCTGGCAACGCGCGCTTCTTCGTACAAACATCACTTAAGGCCCGTCGCCGGTGGTTGTCCACAGGCGGCGGGCTCCCTTGTCGTGCAGCCGATAGTGTGGTCGCTCGTCCGAGACGCCCCGCCGCCCCCATCGGGCACGGGCGTCCCCACAGTCCACCGAACCGGGGCCCGTACCTCGATGTCCGTGCACAGCCACTCGGCAGCCCGTCAGGATCCCGCTGCCGCACCTGAGTTCCCGCGTCACGTGGTGACCGCGGTCCTCGTCTCCCACGACGGCGCCCGCTGGCTGCCGGACGCGCTCGCCGGCCTGCTCGGCCAGGAGCGCCCCGTCCAGTTCGCCATGGCCGCCGACACCGGCAGCGCGGACGACTCCGCCCGGCTGGTCACCGAGGCCCTCGGCGACGACCGCGTCCTGCACCTCGCCCGGCGCACCGGCTTCGGCCAGGCGGTCGAGGAGTGCCACCGCGGCGCCCCGCACCTCACCCCGGACGACCTGCCCTACCTGAAGCGGCCGAGCGGCTGGGACCCGGTCACCCGAAGCTGGCGCGACGACGCCTACGACCTTCCCGAACTGCCGTACGGCGAGCCGGTCGAGTGGCTGTGGCTGCTGCACGACGACTGCGCCCCCGAGCCCGACGCGCTGGCCGAGCTGCTGCGCGTCGTGGAGAACGAGCACGAGCTCGGCCGTGAGGACGTCGCCGTCGTCGGCCCCAAGCTCCGCGGCTGGTACGACCGCAAGCAACTGCTGGAGGTCGGTGTCTCCATCGCCAACTCCGGCCGCCGCTGGACCGGCCTGGACCGCCGCGAGCAGGACCAGGGCCAGCACGACCACGTCCGGCCCGTGCTGAGCGTGTCCACCGCGGGCATGCTCGTCCGCCGCGACCTCTTCGAGCAGCTCGGCGGGTTCGACCGGCATCTGCCCCTCATGCGCGACGACGTCGACCTGTGCTGGCGGCTCAACGCGGCCGGCTACCGGGTCCTCGTCGCGCCCGAGGCGGTCGTCCGGCACGCCGAGGCGGCCTCCCGCGAGCGCCGCACCGTCGACTGCGTGGGCCGCACCGCCGCCTCCCCGCACAAGGTGGACAAGGCCGGCGCCGTCCACACCCTCCTCGTCAACACCCGCACCGCGGCCCTGCCCTGGGTGCTCCTGCGGGTCGTCCTCGGCACGCTGCTGCGCACCTTCGCCTACCTGGTCGGCAAGGCCCCCGGACAGGCCGTCGACGAGATCCGCGGTCTCATGGGCGTCCTGCTGCGCCCCGAGCGCATCCTCGCCGGACGCCGCGACCGCGGCAGTCCCCGGGTCGACAAGGGCGAGCTGCGGCCGCTGTTCCCGCCGCCCGGTGCGACCGTCCGCGTCACCGTGGAGCAGGTCGCGGGCAACCTCGTCGGCCGCTCCGACCCCGAGGCCGTCTCCGGCGCCGGACGGCACGGCAGCGCCCTGGAGTCCGGACCCACCGGCGACGACGCCGACTTCATCGAGGTCGAGCAGTTCGCCCGCCTCAAGCGCGTCGCCCGCCGTCCGGGACCGGTGCTCTTCCTGACGCTGCTGCTGGTCTCGCTGGTGGCGTGCCGTCAGCTCCTCGGCGGCGGCGCACTGGCCGGGGGCGCCCTGCTGCCCGCGCCCGCCGCCGCGGGCGACCTGTGGGCCCGCTACACCGACGCCTGGCACGCGGTCGGCGCCGGCGGCACCGGCACCGCACCGCCCTACCTGGCGATCGTCGCGGCGCTCGCGACCCTGCTGCTCGGCTCCACCGGCCTCGCCGTCACCGTCCTGCTGGTCTGCTCGGTGCCGCTGGCCGGCTTCACCGCGTACTTCGCCTCCCGCCCGCTGGTCGAGTCCCGGCTGCTGCGCGCGTGGGCGGCCGTCGCCTACGCCCTGCTGCCCGCCGTCACCGGCGCCCTGGCCTCGGGCCGTATCGGCACGGCCGTGCTCGCCGTGCTGCTGCCCCTCCTCGCCCGCGCCGGCATCGCCGCGAGCGGCCTCACCGCCCCGGACGGCCGCGGCAGCTGGCGCGCCACCTGGGCGTACGCGCTGCTGCTCACCGTCACCACCGCCTTCACCCCGATCGTGTGGCCGATGGCGCTGGTCCTCGGCGTCGGCGTGCTGGCCCTGCGCCGGTCCGACCTCACGGCGTACGGCCCGCGCTTCCTGGCGCAGCTCGGCAGCCCGCTGCTGGTGCTCGCCCCCTGGTCGCTGTCCCTGCTGCCGTCCGGCTTCTTCCAGGAGGCCGGGCTGCCGTACGGGCCGTCGGCCGCCTCCGCGCTCGACCTGCTCGGCGCGAGCCCCGGCGGTCCCGGCACGACCGGAGGACTGCTGCTGATCGGCCTGGTCCTCGCCGCGCTGGCCGCCCTGCTGCGCTCCGAGCGCCGCACGGCCATCCTCACCGCGTGGACGGCCGCCCTGGTGGGCCTGGTCCTCGCGGTCCTCTCCAACAGCTCCGCCTGGGCGGGACCCGCCACCCTCGTCTACGGCATCGCCCTCCTGGCCGCCGGCACGCTGGGCGCCGACGGGGCCCGCTCGCGGGTCGCCGAGCAGAGCTTCGGCTGGCGCCAGCCGGTCGCCGTGCTGATCGCCCTCGCCTGCGCCGTCGGCCCGCTGGTCCTCGCCGCCAACTGGATGATCCGCGGCGCCGGCGGACCCGTCGAGCGGCGCGACCCGGTGCAGGTGCCGGCGTTCGTCGCCGAGGAGAGCGCCACCCGCGACCAGGCCCGCACCCTGGTCCTCGACACCGACTCCGCCGACCGCGTCGACTACGTCCTGGTGCGCGGATCCGGGGCCCGCATGGGCGACGCGGAGATCGCCGCCCAGGACGGCGAGAACGAACTGCTCGACCAGGTCGTCGCCAACCTCGTCGCCGGCTCCGGCGCCGACCAGGCCGATCAGCTCGGCGGCTTCGCCGTCCGCTACGTCCTGGTGCACCAGGGCGCCCCGCGCGAGGTCACCCGGGTGCTGGACGCCACGCCCGGCCTGAGCCGGCTCAGCCAGCAGGCGGGCGGCGCGCTGTGGCGGGTGGACCGCCAGGTCGCCCGCGCGACCGTCGTGCCCGCCGAGGGCAAGGGCGGCGAGCCGGAGCCCGTGGCCGCGGGACCGGTCGAGATCCACACCGAGATCGAGGACGGCGCGGAGGGCCGCGTCCTGCGCCTGGCCGACTCCGCCGCGGAGGGCTGGAGAGCCACCCTCGACGGCAAGCCGCTCACCCCCACCACGGTCGACGGCTGGGCCCAGGGCTTCGAACTGCCCGCGTCCGGCGGCGCCCTGGACGTCACCTACGACGAGCCGTTCACCCACACCCTGTGGATGTGGGCGCAGGGTCTGCTCGCCGTGGTCCTGGTCGTCATGGCGCTGCCCGGCCGCCGCCGCGACGTCGACGACGACCTGCCGGAGGAGGCGCCCGTCCCGGCCGAGGCGGAGGCCGGCGAGGGCCGCCGCGCCCGCCGGCTGCGCGCCCAGGCCGAGGCGGAGGCCGCCGCGGCGGCCGCCCACGCCCCGGACGGCGGCGCCCCGGACGGCACGGACGCGGCCGGTGCCGACCCGGCCGGTGCGGACGCGGAGGCAGACGCGCCCGCCCCGCCGGAGCACCCCCCGGCGCCCGTCCCGCACCAGGCCGGCCACGGCGACTGGGACCAGGGGCAGTACCGGGACACCGGCTACGACGAGAACGCCTACGCGGCCGCCCCGTACCAGCAGTACCCGGCCGACGGCTACGGCGGCCGGCAGTACCCGGCGGGCGGCTACCCGCCGCAGGACGGCGCGTACGACCCGTACGGCTACGGCGCCCCGCAGCAGGGTTACGACCAGGCGTACCCCCAGGGCTACGACCAGACGACCTACACGCAGGGCTACGACACTCCGTACGACCCCCACGGCACGGGCAACGAGCGTCCCGACGGGAGCCAGCAGTGAACCGCACCACCCTGTCCCTGATCGCGGGCGCCACCGCGCTCGCCGCCGTCACCGGCTTCGCCGCGGTCTCGACGCCGGACACCGGGCCCGCCGAGCAGCGGACCGGGGCGGCAACCCTCCCCGTGGAGCGCACCGGGCTGCTGTGCCCGCAGCCCAGCGCCTCCGACCTGGCCGAGACGACGTACACCTCGTTCACCCCGGTCACGGAGGGCGCGGACGACAAGGGCACGGCCGTGCTCCGGGCGGCCGCGCGGCAGTCGGCCCCGGACGAGGACGACAACAGCGAGGACGAGAAGGCCGCCGAGGACGGCGAGTCCGGCGAGTCCGGCGAGTCCGGTGACAAGGAAGAGAAGGACGAGAAGGGCGAGAAGGGCGCGGAGAAGGACAGCGGGGCCGGCAAGCCCGTCCTCCAGCTCCGGGAGCCCGGCAAGCCGGTGGCCGCCGAGGCCGACGGGGCCGACGCCCCCGCCCTCGTCGGCATCGCCGAGGGCCGCTTCGCGTCCGGCTGGACCGCGCAGCAGACCACCGAGGTCACCGCGGGCACCGGCCGCGGGCTCCAGGGCGTCGCCTGCTCCACCGCCGACACGCAGTTCTGGTTCCCCGGCGCCAGCACCGACGACAGCCGCACCGACTACCTCCACCTGACCAACCCGGACGACGCCGCGGCCGTGGTGGACATCGAGCTCTACGGCAAGGACGGCGAGCTCGAGACCACCGTGGGGGAGGGCATCACGGTCAAGCCGCGCTCCGCCGAGCCGGTGCTGCTGTCCACGCTCACCGCCGAGAAGCAGACCGACGTCACCGTGCACGTGGTGGTGCGCAGCGGCAGGGTCGGCGCGGCCGTGCAGGCGCTGGACGACGAGCTGGGCGGCGACTGGCTGTCCGCGTCGGCCGACCCGTCGGGCAGCCTGGTCCTGCCCGGCATCCCGAAGGACGCCACCGCCGTGCGCCTGGTCGCGTTCACGCCCGGGGACGCCGACGTCGACCTGAAGGTGCAGCTGGCCTCCCCGTCCGGCCTGATCACCCCGGCCGGCAACGAGACGCTGCACGTCAAGGGCGGCATGACCGCGGCCTTCGACCTGGGCGACCTCACGCGCGGCGAGGCGGGCTCCCTGGTGCTGACCGCTCCGGACCGCTCCGTGCCGGTGGTGGCGGCCGTGCGGGTGCTGCGCGGCAAGGAGGGCAAGCAGGAGTCGGCGTTCATCCCGGCGGCCCGGCCGGTGGAGACGCGCGCGACGGTGCTGGACAACACCGCCGAGGGCACCACCCTCTCGGTGACCGCGCCCGAGGGCGACGCCGAGATCCGGGTGACGGCGTCGGCGGGCACCAAGGGCGGCACGCCCCGGACGAAGACGTACAGCATCAAGCGGGGGACGACGCAGGACGTCGATGCGCCCGTGCCGACGGGTCTGAAGGGCAGTTACGCGCTGACGGTCGAGCTGCGGACGGGCGGCCCCGTCCACGCCTCGCGCACCCTTGCCGCGACGGAGGGCGGCGTGCCGTTCTTCACGGTCCAGCCGCTCCCGGACGACCGGGGCATGGTGGCGGTGCCGGACGTCGGCGAGGACCTGTCGGTCCTGCAGCGGTAGCCGTACGGCCCCCGGTGCCTCAGTCCTCGCCGTACCGGGGGTCGACCGTCTCCGGCGTCAGCCCCAGCAGGTCGGCGACCTGTTCGACCACGACCTCGTGGACCAGCGCCGCGCGCTCGTCGCGGCCCTTGGAGCGGATCTCGACCGGCCGCCGGTAGATCACCACGCGCGCGGGGCGTCCGTCGCGCGCCGTCACCGTCCCGCCCAGCGGGACCGTCTCGTTCCAGCCGGATCCCGCCGCGCCGTCCAGCCGGGGGACGTCCTGCACCAGGAAATCGATGTCGGCGAGCTGCGGCCAGCGCCGCTCCAGCCGCTCCACCGAGTCCTGCACCAGATCCGCGAACGTCTCCGCGCGGCTGGCGGCCAGCGGCACCTGGGGTGGTGCGATCGGGCCGCGCATGCCCCGGCCGTGGCGGTCACGGTGGCGGGGCCCGGGGCCTGCGGAGCGAGGGGTCACGGGGCTGTCCATCACTGCGAAGGGTAGTCGTCGTGCCGTCGCGCCGCCGTCCGCCCACGCGGCTTCCGGCCGACCCGCACGTCATGTCACAACCTGACCATTCCAGCCAAGGTTGGACTCGATTCTGCATCTCTCCCGGACCGATATGCTCAAGGCATTTGACGGTGTTTATGCCGACTGGTGACCGGAACCAGAACCGGCCGAAAGCCGCCGGTCGGGCGTCCCGCCTGGTCACAGAGGTGTGTTTCCTGGGGTATGTGGGGCGTTTCACACACCGACACGGGGGAGTGACCTGGTGGAGAGTCGTCGCGGCCCGCTCAAGAGTGCGGTACCGTCCAACGTCGTGAGCCCTGTACGTCGCTGTTCGCGCACCGCCTGCGGCCGTCCCGCCGTCGCGACGCTCACGTACGTCTACGCCGACTCGACCGCGGTCCTCGGCCCGCTCGCCACCTACGCCGAACCCCACTGCTACGACCTGTGCGCCGAGCACTCCGAGCGCCTCACCGCGCCGCGCGGCTGGGAGGTCGTCCGCCTGCTCGACGGGTCCGCCCCGGCGCAGCCCAGCGGGGACGACCTGGAAGCGCTCGCCAACGCCGTGCGTGAGGCGGCCCGCCCCCAGGAGCGGGCGGCCGGAGCCGGCGGCGGCGCGCGCGGCGCCGACCCGATGGAGGTCGCCCGCCGCGGGCACCTGCGGGTTCTGCGCTCCCCGGACAACTGAGGCCGCTCACTCCGGCCGTCCCCTCACATCCCCTCACCGCGCGCCCCTCGACGCCCTCCAGGTCACCGCCGCCCAGCAGTCCGGCCCCTCGCCCGGCCCGCTCGCCGCCGCCGACGGCTCCGACGGCGCGCTCGGCAAGACGATCCCGCCGCGGAACCCCGCCATCGCCTGCGCGGCCGCCGGACTCGCGGGCCGCGAGGGCGACCTGCTGCGCAAGGCGCCGCCCCGGAGCCTCGGCCTGCTGCTCGTGATGCGCCTCCTCGTGGTGGGGCAGAGCACGGCGGTGCTCGGCCGGCCGCAGCCCTGACCGGGCAGGACCGGCCGCGCTCCGCCCGGCCGCCCCACCGGAGCGTCACCCCCTGCGGGTAGTTTGTGGTGACCGACAGGACTTCCGGAAGGGCTGGCCGTGGCTGCTGATCTCTCGCAGATCGTGAAGGCGTACGACGTGCGCGGGGTCGTCCCCGACCAGTGGGACGAGTCGCTCGCCGAGCTCTTCGGCGCCGCCTTCGTCCGGGTGACCGCCGCGACCGCCGTCGTCACCGGCCACGACATGCGCCCCTCGTCGCCCGGCCTCTCCGCCGCCTTCGCCCGCGGCGCGGCCGGCCAAGGGGCCGACGTCACCGAGATCGGCCTGTGCTCCACCGACCAGCTCTACTACGCCTCGGGCGCGCTGGACCTGCCGGGCGCGATGTTCACCGCCTCGCACAACCCGGCGCGGTACAACGGCATCAAGCTGTGCCGGGCGGGCGCCGCCCCCGTCGGCCAGGACACCGGCCTCGCCGACATCCGCGCCCTCGTCGAGGAGTGGAGCGCCACGGGCGCCCCGGAACCGGCCGCCGCCCCCGGCACCGTCACCCGCCGCGACACCCTCGACGACTACGCGGCCCACCTGCGCTCGCTCGTCGACCTCACCGGCATCCGCCCGCTGAAGGCCGTCGTCGACGCGGGCAACGGCATGGGCGGCCACACCGTCCCGACCGTCCTCGCCGGACTGCCGCTCACCCTCGTCCCCCTGTACTTCGAGCTCGACGGCACCTTCCCCAACCACGAGGCCAACCCGCTCGACCCGGCCAACCTCGTCGACCTGCGGAAGCGGGTCCGCGAGGAGGGCGCCGACCTCGGCCTCGCCTTCGACGGCGACGCCGACCGCTGCTTCGTCGTCGACGAGCGCGGCGAACCGGTCTCCCCCTCCGCCGTCACCGCCCTGGTCGCCTCCCGCGAACTCGCCCGCAACGGCGGCAAGGGCACCGTCATCCACAACCTGATCACCTCCCGCTCGGTGCCCGAGGTCGTCCGGGAGAACGGCGGCACCCCCGAGCGCACCCGCGTGGGCCACTCCTTCATCAAGGCGGAGATGGCCAGGACCGGCGCCATCTTCGGCGGCGAGCACTCCGCCCACTACTACTTCCGCGACTTCTGGAACGCCGACACCGGCATGCTGGCCGCCCTGCACGTCCTCGCCGCGCTCGGCGAACAGCAGGGCACGCTGTCCGCGCTGGTGGCCCAGTACGACCGCTACGCCGGCTCCGGCGAGATCAACTCCACCGTCGACGACCAGGCCGCCCGCCTCGCCGCGATCCGGGCCGCCTACGAGGGCCGCGACGGCGTCACCCTCGACGACCTGGACGGCCTCACCGTCTCCGGCGCCGACTGGTGGTTCAACGTCCGCCCCAGCAACACCGAACCGCTGCTGCGGCTGAACGCCGAGGCCCGCGACGAGGCCACGATGATCCGGATCCGCGACGAGGCCCTCGCCCTGATCAGGGCGTAGCCGAGCAAGCCGCGACGGCCGGGGCGGCGGGTCCGGGGCGGATCGCCCCGGACCCGCCGCGCGCCCCTCACCGGCGGTACCCTGACCAGCACATCCACCAGCGAAGGGACCCTCATGCCTCTCGAAGCCGGCCTCCTGGAGATCCTGGCCTGCCCGGCCTGCCACTCCCCCCTCGAGGAGCGGGACACCGAGCTGGTCTGCACCGGCCAGGACTGCGGGCTCGCCTACCCGGTCCGCGACGGCATCCCCGTCCTCCTCGTCGACGAGGCCCGCCGCCCGCGATAACCGCAGCCGCGCGCCCGGAGCCCCCGCGTACCGCCGACGCCCCGCCGATCGGAGCCTGCCCGCCCATGCTCGACGAATCGCTGCTCGACTCACCGGAGGGCCTCGCCGAGGCCGACCACCGCGCTCTGCTCCGCGGCGCCGCCGAGGCCGGAGCCCGCGTGCGCACCGCGGTACGGCACGCCGCCGAGGCGGGGGTGGGCGACCTGAAGCCCGACGGCCGCCCCCGTGCCGTGCTCATCGCCGGACCCGGCGCCGCCGCCACCCAGACCGCCGACCTGCTCGGCACCCTGGCCGGCGCCGGCAGCCCGGTCACCCGCCTCGCCCCCACCGGCGTCGCACCCGCCGCGGGAGCCCTGCGCTGGGAACTGCCCGGCTGGGCCGGCTCCGTGGACCTGCTGCTGATCGCCACCCCGGACGGCACCGAGCCGGGCCTGTCCCTGCTCTGCGAGCAGGCGTACCGCCGCGGCCTCACCGTCGTCGCCGTCGCCCCCGCCGGCACCCCGCTCGCCGAGTCCGTCGCCGGCAGCCACGGCCTGTTCGTCCCCATGGCCGTCGCGCCCTACGACCACGACGAACCCCTCGCCGCCTCCGCGCCCGGAGTGCTGTGGGCGCTGCTCACCCCGCTGCTCGCCCTGCTGGACCGCACCGGCCTGCTCACCGCGCCGCCGGACGCCCTGCAGAAGGTCGCCGACCGCCTCGACGCCGTCGCCGAACGCTGCGGACCCGCCGTCGCCACCTACAGCAATGCGGCCAAGACCCTCGCCGCCGAACTCGCCGACGCGCTGCCCGTCGTGTGGACCGAGGGCGTCTCGGCCGGACCGGCCGGCCGGCGGTTCGCCGCCGCGCTCGCCGAACTGTCCGGCACCCCCGCCGTCGTCGCCGAACTGCCCGAGGCCCTCGCCGCGCACAGCGCCCTGCTCGCCGGCCCGCTCGCCGCCGACGCCGACCCGGACGACTTCTTCCGCGACCGCGTGGAGGAGCCGCCCGCCCTGCACGCGCGCGTGGTGCTGCTCCGCGACCGGCCCCTCGGCGGCCTCACCGCCGCCCCCGCCGCCCGCGAACTGGCCCTCACCCACGACACGCCGATCAGCGAGCTGGAACCGGAGGAGGGCGGCGAACTGGAGACCCTCGCGGAACTGATCGCCGTCACCGATTTCGCCGCCGTTTACCTGGCGCTCGCCTCGGCACCCCGATGATGCCCGAGGCCCCCTGACCCCCGCGCGGGCGCCCGGCCCCCCGCGCGCCCGCACGAGAACCGGCAGAAGGAACGCGAAGAGCCCCATGGACCGCCTCGACAACACCGTCCGCCCCTACGCCTGGGGCTCCACCACCGCCATCCCGCGGCTGCTCGGCACCGAACCGACCGGCGAACCTCAGGCGGAGATGTGGATGGGAGCACACCCCGGCGCGCCCTCGCGCACCGGCCGGGGCACCCTCGCCGAGGTCATCGGCGCCGACCCGGAGCGCGAGCTCGGCGCCGCCGCGGTCGCCAGGTTCGGCCCCCGCCTGCCGTTCCTGCTCAAACTCCTCGCCGCGGGCTCGCCGCTGTCCCTCCAGGTCCACCCCGACCTGGCCCAGGCGCAGGCGGGCTACGAGGACGAGGAGCGCCGCGGCGTCCCCGTCACCGCCCCGCACCGCACCTACAAGGACGCCAACCACAAACCCGAACTGATCTGCGCCCTCACCGAGTTCGACGGCCTGTGCGGCTTCCGCCACCCGCGGCACGCCGCCGAACTCCTCGCCGGCCTCGGCGTGGACTCCCTCAAGCCGTACGCCGACCTGCTGCACGCCCGCCCCGAGGAGGCGGCGCTGCGCGAGGTGCTCACCGCCGTCCTCACCGCCGACCCCGACGAGATGGCCCGCACCGTCGCGGAGACGGCCGCCGCGTGCGACCGCCTCGGCGGCCCCTACGCGCCCTACGCCGGCATCGCCCACCACTACCCGGGCGACCCCGGCGTCATCGCCGCGATGCTCCTCAACCACGTCCGGCTCCAGCCCGGCGAGGCGCTGTACCTCGGCGCGGGCGTCCCGCACGCCTACCTCGACGGCCTCGGCGTCGAGATCATGGCCAACTCCGACAACGTCCTGCGCTGCGGCCTCACCCCCAAGCACGTCGACGTCCCCGAACTGCTGCGCATCGTCCGCTTCGAGGCCGCCGACCCCGCCGTGCTCCGCCCCGAGGCCGGCCCGGACGGCGAGGAGGTCTACGAGACCCCCACCGACGAGTTCCGGCTCTCCCGCTACGTCCTCGCCGAGGGCGCCCCCGCCCGTGACCTCACCCGGGGCGCCCCGCAGATCCTGCTCTGCACCGCCGGCGCCGTCCGGGCCGGCGAGCACGACCTGACGCCCGGACACTCCGTCTTCGTCCCCGCGGGTGAGAAGGCCGAGGTCTCGGGTACCGGAACTGTCTTCCGGGCCACCGTCGTCCTCTGAGCGAGCCGTGACGAGGACCTGACGCGCCGTCGCAGGCCGGGGCTGCAACAATGGCCCACCGTCACAGCACGGACCACGTCCGGCGGCGTGCGCACACGCCCGCCCAGGATCCACACGGCGTACGAAGGGACAACGCGAAACACATGAGCGCTTCAGGGGGCACCAAGGCGATCGTGGCGGCACTCGCCGCCAACCTCGCGATCGCGGTAGCGAAGTTCGTGGCGTTCGTCTTCAGCGGCTCCTCGTCGATGCTCGCCGAGTCCGTGCACTCGCTCGCCGACTCCGGCAACCAGGGACTGCTGCTGGTCGGCGGCAAGAGGGCGCAGCGCCGCGCCACGCCGGAACACCCCTTCGGCTACGGCCGCGAGCGGTACATCTACGCCTTCCTCGTCTCCATCGTGCTCTTCTCGGTCGGCGGCATGTTCGCCCTCTACGAGGGCTACGAGAAGATCAAGCACCCGCACGAGCTGGAGCACTGGTACTGGCCGGTCGGCGTACTGGTCTTCGCGATCATCGCCGAGAGCTTCTCCTTCCGCACGGCCATCCAGGAGTCCAACGCCCTGCGCGGGAAACGCTCCTGGAAGGAGTTCATCCGTCACTCCAAGGCGCCCGAGCTGCCGGTCGTCCTGCTGGAGGACCTCGGCGCGCTCGTCGGCCTGATCCTGGCCCTCGGCGGCGTCAGCCTGGCGCTCGCCACCGGCGACAGCGTCTGGGACGGCATCGGCACCCTCTGCATCGGCGTCCTGCTCATTCTGATCGCCCTGGTGCTCGCCGTCGAGACCAAGTCGCTGCTGCTGGGCGAGGCCGCGGGCGCCGAGGAGACCCGCAAGATCGAGGCCGCCGTCGTCGACGGCGACACCGTCACCCGCATCATCCACATGCGCACCCTCCACCTCGGCCCGGAGGAGCTGCTGGTCGCCGCGAAGATCGCCGTCCGGCACGACGACACCGCCGCGGAGATCGCCGCCGCCATCGACGCCGCCGAGGTCCGCATCCGCGAGGCCGTCCCGATCGCCCGGGTGATCTACCTCGAGCCCGACATCTTCAGCGAGGCCGCGGCCGCCAAGGGGCCCGACATCGAAGCCACGCCCGGTGGCCCCGCCCAGCCGGACGCCGGGCACTGACCCCCGATCCCGCCGTCAGGCCGTTCCGGGACCGCACCGCGGCACCGGAACGGCTTGATGTGTTCGCGGCCGGACTGGGGACCGCCCGGCCGGTCGGTGTAGCTTGGGACGGAGCCAGACGTCGCTGCTGATGGCGGTCGGGCGGTCCCCCCGCGGACCGGCCGAGGGAGAGAGGGCCTCCGACGGACTGCGCTGCGCGTACGCGGGCATGCCTGTGCCCTCCTCGGGCACCCCTGTGTCCGCCGCCGCGCAGACCAGCCGTACCCACCTCGACCCAACCCCGAGGAGCAGCTCGCAATGACGACTGTCGACAACCGACAGGACTTCAAGGTCGCCGACCTCTCCCTGGCCGAGTTCGGCCGCAAGGAGATCACCCTCGCCGAGCACGAGATGCCCGGCCTGATGGCGATCCGCAAGGAATACGCCGACGCCCAGCCCCTGGCCGGCGCCCGGATCACCGGCTCCCTGCACATGACCGTGCAGACCGCCGTCCTCATCGAGACCCTCGTCGCGCTCGGCGCGCGGGTCCGCTGGGCGTCCTGCAACATCTTCTCCACCCAGGACCACGCCGCGGCCGCCATCGCCGTCGGCCCTGACGGCACGCCCGACAACCCGCGGGGCGTCCCCGTCTTCGCCTGGAAGGGCGAGACGCTGCAGGAATACTGGTGGTGCACGGAGCAGGCGCTGACCTGGCCGGACAGCCCCACCGGCGGCCCGAACATGATCCTCGACGACGGCGGCGACGCCACGCTCCTCGTCCACAAGGGCGTGGAGTACGAGAAGGACGGCAAGGCGCCCTCCCCGGACACCGCCGAGTCCGACGAGCACCGGGTCATCCTGGAACTGCTCAACCGCACCCTCGCCGAGAACCCGCAGAAGTGGACCCAGCTGTCCTCCGAGATCCGCGGTGTGACCGAGGAGACCACGACCGGCGTCCACCGCCTGTACGAGATGCAGCGTGACGGCACGCTGCTCTTCCCGGCGATCAACGTCAACGACGCCGTGACGAAGTCGAAGTTCGACAACAAGTACGGCTGCCGCCACTCCCTGGTCGACGGCATCAACCGCGCCACGGACGTCCTGATCGGCGGCAAGACCGCCGTCGTGTGCGGCTACGGCGACGTCGGCAAGGGCTGCGCGGAGTCCCTGCGCGGCCAGGGCGCCCGCGTGATCGTCACCGAGATCGACCCGATCTGCGCCCTCCAGGCGGCGATGGACGGCTACCAGGTGACCACGCTGGACGAGGTGGTGGAGACGGCCGACATCTTCATCACCACGACCGGCAACAAGGACATCATCATGGCCTCGGACATGGCCCGGATGAAGCACCAGGCCATCGTCGGCAACATCGGCCACTTCGACAACGAGATCGACATGGCCGGCCTCGCCAGGATCCCCGGCATCGTCAAGGACGAGATCAAGCCGCAGGTCCACACCTGGACCTTCCCCGACGGCAAGAAGATCATCGTGCTGTCGGAGGGCCGCCTGCTGAACCTGGGCAACGCCACCGGCCACCCGTCGTTCGTGATGTCCAACTCCTTCGCGGACCAGACCCTGGCCCAGATCGAGCTGTTCACCAAGCCCGACGAGTACCCCACCGGCGTCTACGTGCTGCCCAAGCACCTCGACGAGAAGGTCGCCCGCCTCCACCTCGACGCCCTCGGCGTCAAGCTCACCACGCTGCGCCCGGACCAGGCCGAGTACATCGGCGTGAAGGTCGAGGGCCCGTTCAAGCCCGACCACTACCGCTACTGAGCCGACCGCTCCTCACCGAGCACCGAGGCAGGCCCCCGCACCCCCGTGCCGGGGGCCTGCCCCGTTGGCGGACCGGCGACCGGCCCAGCCCCTCACGACCCAGGACCCCCATGCCCCGCGGCCGCTATGCGCTCCACGATCCGCACGATCGCACCCCCCTCGCCGAAGAACACTTCCACTGCGCCCCCGGACCCTCCGGCTGGCGTTACGTCTCCCAGCTGACCGCCCCCGCCGGCGATCACCTGGGTTCGGTCGACCTCACCCTCGACGCCCTCGGCCGCCCGCTCCGCCTCGAGCTGCACGCCGCGAGCTGGCAGGTCCGCGGCGCCGCCCTCGACGGCGTCACCTGGGTGCGCACCGACCCCACCGGGACCCACGCCACCGAAGGCAATGTGCGCGCCCACGCCTTCACCGGCTCGTCCCCCGCCTTCCTCGTCGCCACCGCCCGCCTCCTGCGCCTCACCCCCTCCGCCGCGGCCACCCGCGTACGCCTCGTCGCCTTCACCGACCCGGTCCTCGCCCCCCGCACCGTGGACCAGTCCTGGGCGTTGGTCGACAGAGAAACACACGCCACTGACAACGGCCCCCTGATCGTGGACGCGTACCAGGTCACGGCCTTGGACACGGGCGAACAACACACCGTGCACCTGGCCGGTGACGTCGTCCTGTCGGCGCCTGGGGTCGAGCTCGAGGACCTGGACTCACCGCCGTCGAACCTCGGCTGAGGCAGCGCCGACGACGGCGGTCACGCGGGCGGCACGAACCCCGTGGAGGGCCGCTCGGCCGACGCGCCCGCACCGCCCGCTCCGGTCGGCCGGGGAACCTCGGTGCTCGCGGGCGGCGCGACCGGCGGAACCGCCGGAGGCACGGCGGCGGGTGCCCCGACGGGCGGCGGCACCGGCCCGCCCGCACCGGTGGGAGCGGGAGCAGCCGGACCGCCCCCACTGCCGAACGTCCGCTGCGCCTCCCGGGCCTGCCGCTCCCGCAGCACCGCCGCCAGGTACATCGCGGGCGGCACCCCCGGAGGCACCGGCGCCCCGGTGCGCCCCGCCACGTCCGACGCCAGCCGCTCCGCCATCGACCAGCCGACCTGCGGATCGAGCTGCCGCATCCGCGTCAGGTACTGACGGACGGCGAGCCACAGCGCGTCGGGCACCGCCGACAGATCGAGCCCGGAGAAACGCCCCGCCAGCCAGGGGGGAGGCGGCGGCACGAGACCGCCCTGCCCGGCCGGCACCCGCTCCCGCACCACCAGCGTCCCCGCGAACACGTCCCCCAGCCGCCGGCCGCGCGCCGACACCAGCGAGGCGACGCAGGCCACCACCCCGAACGTCATCAGGATCTCGATCACCCCGAGCAGCCCCCGCACCAGCGCGTGCCGGAACCGGATCGGCCCCCCGTCGTCCCGCACCACCCGCAGCCCGCACGCCAGCTTCCCGAGCGACCGCCCGTGCGTCAGCGTCTCGACCAGGATCGGCCCGCCCGCCAGCACCAGGACGAACGTCGCGATCGACACCGCCGTCTGCGCCGCCTCGTCCAGCGAGGCCGTCGCCGCCACCAGCCCGAGGGTCACCAGGATGTACACGGTCACGGCCGCCACCAGATCCAGCAGCACCGCCAGACCCCTGCTGGGCAGCTTCGCGGGGCGCAGCTCCAACGCCACCGCCTCGCCCGTCACCAGCTCACTCACGCCCGCCGCCCTTCCCTGGTCTGCCCCGGACACCGCCAGTCTGCCAAGCTGAGGGCACATCGCACCGCGGTACGAGCAGCCGGACAGCGCACTCGCCCATCCACCGGTCCGCGCGACCGCCGACGACAGCCGAGGAGCAGGCACACCGATGGACCTCGACGTCTTCGTCTCCGCCCACCGCGCGGAGTGGGACCGCCTCGACGCCCTGCTCAGGCGACGCCGTCGGCTCACCGGAGCGGAGGCCGACGAACTCGTCGCCCTCTACCAGCGCGCCGCCACCCACCTCTCGGTGATCCAG